>CAMLNH010000150.1 GCA_946481355.1 uncultured Curvibacter sp. | reverse complement strand
CGGCCTTGTTGCCGCGCACCAGGGCGTTGTAGCCCAGCACCGCGGGAATGGCCACGGCCAGGCCCAGGGCCGTCATGATCAGCGCCTCGCCGATGGGGCCGGCCACACGGTCGATGGTGGCCTGGCCGGCCATGCCGATGCTCAGCAGCGCGTGGTAGATGCCCCAGACCGTGCCGAAGAGGCCCACGAAGGGGGCCGTGGAGCCCACCGAGGCCAGCACGGCCAGGCCGGATTGCAGACGCGCCGTGGCGTGGTCGATGCTGTTGCGCAGGCAGCGCGTGACCCAGTCGCTCACATCCAGGCTGTCGTGCAGATGGGCCTTGGTGTTGCGGTGGTGGGCCACGGCCTCGCGGCCTTCCTCGGCCAGTGAGCGAAAGGGGTTGTCCTCCAGCGGGCCCAGGCGGTTCAGGCCTTCGGCCAGATCGGCGCTGTGCCAGAAGCCCTCGGCCTGGCGCGCCAGCTTCTTGTAGCGCACCAGGTCCATGGCCTTGAACAGGATCACCATCCAGGTGGCCAGGGACATGCCCAGCAGCAGCAGGGCGACGCCACGCGTGACCCAGTCACCCTGGGCCCAGACGTTGTAAAGACCGAAATGCGATTCCATGGCAGAACTCCGAAAGCAGAAAACGAAAAATTACTCAAGCACGAAATTGATGGGCACGTTGAACCACATGGCCTCGGCCGTGCCGTTGCGCTTGCCCGGCGCATAGCGCCAGTTGCGCACGGTGGCCAGCGCGGCCTGGTCCAGACGCTCGTAGCCGCTGGAGGTGCGGATCTCGGCCTGCTGGGCCGTGCCGTCCACGCCGATGAGCACGCGCACCACCACCTTGCCCTGTTCACCGAGGCGGCGGCTCAGGGCCGGGTAGGAGGGTTTGGGGTTGTTCAGATAGGCCGCATCGCTCGAGGGCAGCTCAATGCGAGCCGGCGCCGGTGCCTGCGGGGCGGCGGGCGTGGCGGCCACGGTGCTGGCCTCGATCGCAGGCTGGGCTGGTGCCGGTGCAGCGGGTGCCACCATGGGCGCGGGCTCAGGTGTGGGCGCCGGCAGGGGCGGGGTGGGCGTGGGCTTGACCACGGGTTTGACTTCCTGCTTCACCGGCTGTGGCGCGGGGGCTTGCGGCTGGGGCGCGGGCGGGGCCGGCGGGCTGATGAATTCGCTGAGGATCTCGCCGGGCACGATGATTTCCACGGCGCGGCGCATCAGGCCGGTCTGCAGCGCCCACAGCACGAAGACGTGCAGCAGGATCACACTGGTGGCAATCAGCAGGCGACGGTTCATCAAAGGCGCGGGTGGGGCGGTGAGAGACAGACTCATATTTTCGTGCGAGGTCGCTAACCTGTCCTATTCCCGGAAGATCCAGCAGCTGGCCAGAGCGACCAGCACCAGACTACCCAGGAGGATCAGGATGGACATGATGAGAGCATTATAAATGAGAATTATTCTTGTTTGTTGAGATTTCTCAAATTGATGTTGCAGTGCGGCGTTTACTTGGCCTCATCCTTGCAGGCCGAGACGGTCATGCATGTCAGAATCCCAGTTCGATTGTTATTAATTCTCATTACGATGTGTGGCCTAGTCCGAAATTTGCGTGCCGTGCAGGTCTGTGGCGTGGTCGGGTTCTGTCTGCTGGGATGGGTGGCCCCGCAAGCCCGGGCCCAGGCTTCGGCGGATGGGGGAGGGGCCACGCTGGCGCCCGTGACGGTCACGGCCAACCCGCTGGGGGCTGCAGAGCAGATCGCGCCTGTCAGTGTGCTGGCCGGCGAGGAGCTGACACAGCGCGGTCAGTCCACCCTGGGACAGACGCTGGACGGCCTGCCTGGTGTCAGCAGCACCTACTTCGGTCCGAACGCGAGCCGGCCTGTGATCCGCGGGCTCGACGGCGAACGCATCCGCCTGCTCAGCAATGGCGCGCCGACAACCGATCTCTCGGGTCAGAGCTACGACCATGCCGTGCCCATGGACCCGCTGGTGATGGAGCGCGTGGAGGTGGTGCGCGGGCCGGCGGCCCTGCAGTACGGCGGCAATGCCGTGGGCGGGGTGGTCAACGTCATCGACAACCGCATCCCGCGCGAGCCGCAGTTCGACGCGGCCGGGGGCATCAGCGGCCGGGCCGATGCCAGCCTGGCCACGGGCAACCGTGAGCGCGCCGGTGCCATGGTGCTGGAGGCCGGCAACGCGCGCTACACCGTGCACGCCGATGTGATGTCGCGCAACGCGCAGGACATGTCGGTCCCGGTCACGCTGGGCTGCGTACGCGGTGGTGCCACCAGCTATGCGCAACGCCTGTGCAACTCGGCCGCGCAGTCCTGGGGCGGAGCGCTGGGGGCTTCGGTCTTCGGCGACGATGGTTACCTCGGCTTGTCCGTCACGAGCTATGGCAGCGAGTACGGCACGGTGGCCGAGGAGAGCGTGACGATCGACATGCAGACCGTGCGCGTGGCCCTGGAAGGAGAGCGCCGCCGCCTGCAAGGCCCGCTGCAGTCGCTCAAGGTGCAGGCCAGCCGCACCGAATACCGCCACACCGAGCTCGACGCCGGCACGCCGCTGACGCTGTTTCGCCGCGACGGCAGTGACCTGCGCCTGCAGGCGCGCCATGCGCCGCTCGGGCCCTTTGAGGGCGTTCTGGGCCTGCAGGCCGAGAGCTCGCGCTACTCGGCCGACGGGGACACGGTGCTCGCGCCTTTCAGCCGCACGCGCCAGTCGGCCGTGTTCGTGCAGGAGGACCTGCCGCGCACCTGGGGGCGGCTGAGTCTGGGGATGCGCGCCGAGTCGGTGCAGATCACGTCGCAGGGGCATCCGACGGCCTCGGGTTTCTTTGTGGGGCAGCGCAGCTTTCAGCCGCGCAGCTTTGCCCTGGGCTCGCTCTGGCAGCTTACGCCCGCCTGGCAACTGACGGGCAACTTCTCGTCCACGCAACGCGCGCCGCGTGACTACGAGATGTTCGTCAACGGCTACCACGTGGCGACCAACACCACGGACGTGGGCAACCCGGAGCTCGACCTGGAGCGCTCGCGCAACCTGGACCTGGGGCTGGCCTGGAAGCAGGGCGCCGACCGGGTGCAGCTGCAGGCCTTTCTGCACGAGTTCGACAACTACATCGGCCTCATGCTCAGCGATGCATCGACCAACCCGGCCACCTACCGCTACAACCAGATGCAGGCCCGCTTTCGCGGCCTGGAGGCCAGCTCGGACCTGCGCCTGCTGTCGGGGCCGCGACGTCTGGATCTGAGCCTGCGGGGCGATGTGGTGCGCGCCGACAACCTGAGCACGGGCCAGCCCCTGCCGCGCATCGCGCCCCTGCGCCTGGGGGCCACTCTGGTGTGGAGCGAGGGGCCCTGGAGCACGCGCCTCGGCGCCGACCGCCTGGCCGCGCAGGACCGGGTGCCTGACGGGCAGCTGGCCACGGCGGGCTACACGCTCTGGCATGCGGGCATGAGCTACCGCAGCAAGGTCGACCGCTCCACGCTGCTCTGGTATGCGCGATTGGAGAACATCGGCAACACCCTGGCCTATTCAGCCAGTTCCATCCTCACCCAGTCCGTCCCCGGGCGCGCGCCCTTGCCCGGGCGCAGTTTGCGGGCCGGGCTGCAGATCAGTTTCTGAGCGGCAGGGGCCTGGCCGTTCCGGCGGCCGATGTGGCTTTTTGTTGTCACATTTGTAAATACAAATGATTCTCATGTAAGATACTGTTTCTTCGCAGCAAGCCAGACCTGCAGCCCACCGGGCTGTGTCGTTCAGCCAGCCAGAGATGAAAGCAAGCCCTTTTTTCCCTTCTTTGGATGGCAGAACACATGAATACACAGATCGAAAGAAACCGTCGTTTTTCTCTGAGCCGGCTGGCGCTGGGCGTGGGCCTGGCCTGCGGTGGTGTGGCGGCCTGGGCGCAGAGCATGGATGTTCAGATGGCGCAGGCGCGCACGATGAGGGAAGTCGTGGTCAGCGGCAGCCGGGTGGAGCAGGATATTGACGAGGTGCCGGCCACGATGACCACCATCAGCGCCGAGGACATCGCCCGCGAGAACCCGACAGATCTTGAGGAGCTGATGCGCAACGAGGTCGGGGTGTCGGTGCGGGCGCAGACCAACCGGGCCTCCGGCGTCTTCAGTGCGACCGGCCGCGCCGGCAACGAGGGCGTGAACATCCGGGGTCTCGAAGGCGATCAGGTGCGCCTGCAGGTAGACGGTGTGAGCCTGCCGTCCACCTACGCCAGTGGTCCCTATGCCGCAGGCCGCGGCGACATGATCGACCCTGAAGGCTACAAGCGGGTCGAGATTCTGCGAGGGGCGTCGAGCACGCAATACGGCTCGGACGGCCTGGCCGGCGCCGTGAGTTTCGTGACCAAGGATCCGCAGGACCTGCTGACTCTGGGCAAGCCGACGCAGTTCAACCTCAAGGCCGGCTACGCATCGGTGGACCGTTCCTGGCAACTGGCGCCCAGTTTTGCCTTCAAGGGCGACACGGTCTCAGGCATGGTGCTGGCGAGTTTGCGCCGCGGGCATGAGACTTCGAACATGGGCAGCAACGATGCGGCCAACAGTTCCCGGACCACGCCCAACCCGGCCGAGACGCAGTCGGACTACGTTCTGGCCAAGCTGGTGCTCACGCCCAGCGTGACGCATCAGTTCAAGATATCTGCCGAGTCGCTGCGACGCGAGAACAACACGGACATCCTGAGCTTCTTTGGCGACCCGTTTGCCGCGGCCACGCTGACCGACGTGGATGTGAAGGAGAACATCCAGCGCGATCTGGTCAAGCTGGACTACCGGTATGCGCCACAGCAGGCCTGGTTCGATCTCTTGACGGCCAGCCTGTACAGCCAGGAGACCAACAACCAGCAGTACGGTTTCGAGGCACGCTCAGCAGCGCCGCTGGTGCGTACGCGCGACACCCAATACGGTGAAAACACCATCGGCGGTAACGTGCAGATGGAGACCCATCTTGGACGTGATGTCAGGCATCGTCTGGTCTACGGGGTGGATCTGGCGAAGACAGAGGTGACATCCTTCAAGGATGGTTACAACAGCTCCGGTACGGCGTTTGTTCCCAACAAGAGCTTCCCCGACACCGACTACCAGACGGTCGGCGCCTACGTCCAGGACGAGATCGGTGTGGGCTCGGTCAGCGTCACACCGGGGGTGCGTTTCGACAGCTTCAAGCTCACACCCAAGCCCGACGCCTACTACCGTGTCAACAACACGAGCGAGCCTGCAAAGCTCAGCGACTCCGCGGTCTCGCCGCGACTGGGTGTGATCTGGAAGGTCGCGCCCATGGCACAACCCTTCGCGCAGTACGCACGTGGCTTCCGTGCGCCCAAGGCTGGCCAGGTCAACGGCGGTGTCACCAACCTCACGGCAGCGCAGCCCTACACCTCGATCGGGAACCCCAATCTCAAGTCGGAAACCAGCGACACCCTGGAGCTGGGTCTGCGCGGGCGCGACAGTGAGCGACGTTACAGCGTGGCGGTGTTCCAGGGGCGCTACAAGAACTTCATCGCCGACAACCAGCTGGTGCAGGACAACACGGCGCCGACGCCTGACGTCTATCAGTCGATCAACCTGAACCGCGTCAAGATCAGCGGTTTTGAACTGAGGGGCGACTGGGCGTTTGCGCCGCGCTGGAACGTGCTGGCAGCCTACGCCCACGTGAAGGGGGACTCCTATTCCGAAACCGGCGCCACGCCGCTGGCAACGGTCGATCCCGACAAGCTGGTGCTGGGCCTGGGCTATGCGCGTGGCGCCCATTGGGGGGCGGTGACCCGCATGACGGCCGTCCATCGCCAGGACCGCCCGGCCAGCGCCACTGCGGCAACGCCCGGGGGCTACACGGTGGTCGATGTGACCGGTTGGTACAGCTTGAACAAGGCCACCACGCTGCATGTGGGCCTGCGCAACCTCTTTGACAAGAAGTATGTGGAATGGGCTGACGTTCGTGGATTGAGTGCCACGAGCACCGTCATTGACGCCTACAGCCAGCCAGGCCGCAATTTCACGGTCAGCCTAACGCGCAGTTTCTGAGAGCAAGAGGTCCGGGGTGCAAGCCTATACACACAACAAGGCGAAATCAGGGAGTTCCAGGCGCTTTGCACCCTGGCATGTACTGCTCGTGCTGCTGGCCTGGCTCATGCCGGCAGCAGCCTGGGCAGCGGGCACGCTGCTCTTCGTGAGCACGGCGCCGATCAGCCCCGGCAAGTTCAAGGTGCTGGCCGAGGCGGCTGCGCCGCATGGGCTCCGGGTCGAGGCGCGCTTCGTCGAGAAGCTGGGCACCATCGATGCCGGCCTCTGGGCCGGCTACGACATGGTGTTCTTCGACGCCCCGCGTGATCACATCCAGGAGCAGATGAGTGCGCGTCTGGCACCAGCGCTGCCCGCGCTGGCCCAGTCCGAGACGCCCGTGTTATGGCTGCACACCACCCAGCCGCGCTGGAGCCATCTGTCCGACGAACTGGCCAGGCGTCTGCATGCCTATTACGTCAACGGCGGGCGCGCGAACAGTGCGAATTTCTTCGCCACTGCGGCCGCGCATCTGGCGGGCAAGCCCTGGTCGGGCATTGCCGCGCCCCAGGTCTTTCCGGCAATGGCCATCTACCATCCCAAGGCGCCCGCGCTGGTCTTTCCGGACACGGCGTCCTATCTGCGCTGGCGCGGGCCGGTGGCATCGGGGCAGCCCGTGGTGGCCATCGCTTTCCACCAGCAGGCCATCGCTGCCGAGCAGAGCGGCCTGATCGACGATCTGATCGGGCGCATCGAGGCCGGCGGTGGCGTGGCCCTGGCCTACTACAACCCCGTCATGGGCAAGGGTCTGCTGCCACCGCTGCTGGCGCCGGGCGGCCAGCGCCTGGCCGATGTGCTGATCAACACCCAGAT
>CAMLNH010000149.1 GCA_946481355.1 uncultured Curvibacter sp. | reverse complement strand
CCTCGGCGACGATGCGGTGGGCACTTTGCAGGAACTCCAGCCCCTCGGCCGTGAGCGATACGTTGTGGGTACTGCGAGCCATCAAGCGCACGCCTACCTCATGCTCAAGCGTCTGGATCAACCGCGTGAGCTTGGGTGCCGAGATGTGGAGGGCGGCAGCCGTGCGCGCGAAGTTCAGCTCATCAGCCAATCGTACAAATGCACGCAAGGAAGCGAGGTGGGTGTCCATAAACGATCCAGTCGGGTGTGCTTTGGGTCTTCATCGTATTGTGAATTATGGAATTTACGTATCAATTATGAAATTCCAATCTGCCAGCCCAAGTGCTTCAATCACCTAACCGACCCACGGTGGGCTCGGTGAACCGGTAACCCCCTTCTTGAACAGGTGATTCATGAACCGACGTTCCCTGCTGTGCTGCACTTGGGCCATCGCACTGGCCAGCCCCTGGACAGCTTGGGCACAGCAAACCCCTTTGCGAATACTGGTGGGTTTTCCAGCTGGCGGGAGTACAGACGCCATCGCTCGTCACCTGGCTCAGGGGCTGTCCGAACAGTTGCAGCGCAGCGTGGTGGTGGACAACCGCCCAGGAGCGGGCGGGCAGTTGGCGGCCAATGCACTCAAGGCGGCTCAGCCAGACGGAAACACGCTCTTCCTTTCCAACAGCCATGCTCTGGCCATGATCCCGTTGACGGTACGGCAACCGGGCTATGACACGGCAAAGGATTTCACCGCAGTGAGCATGGTGGCCATCTCCAATGATGTGCTTGCTGTCAATCCGGCTCTCGTGGGCGAGGTCCGTGATCTCAAGGGCCTGGTTCAGTGGGGCAATGCCAACCCCGGTAAGCTCAACGTGGGCGTTCCAGCACCAGCCAGTGACCCGGATTTCGGCGTTCGCATCCTCGCTCGCGAATTCAAGGGGGATTTGACTGCTGTACCCTACCGCGGAGATGGGCCCGTGGTGCAGGATCTGGTGTCCGGCCAGATCCCAGCCGGCATCGGCTCCATCGGCGCCATGATGCAGTACGCCAAAACCGGCAAAGTTCGTCTGATTGCCATGAGCGGTCCATCGCGTCTGTCCGGCATGCCCGAGGTGCCAACTTATGTGGAACAGGGACTCAAAGGCTACGGTGTCAGCGGTTTTGTGGCGTTGATGGCCCCAGCGGGAACCAGCACAGATCTGATCCAACGCTACAACCAGGCCGTGGCCAAGGTGGTAGGTTCGACAGCGTTTCAGACCAAAGTTACCGAACTGGGAGTGGTGCCCAGCACCAGCACCCCCGACGAGCTGACCATGCGCATCCGAGATACCACCACAGCTTTTGCTTCGATGGTGGACCGTTCGGGCTTCAAGATGCCCTGAACCCCACGCAGCTCAGGTTACTGATGGGCAGACCTTTCGCTGCCTGTCCGCCATTCATATCCACTCGTAGTTCAACCACGCTGCATCTGCGGCGAAGGGGTAAGACATGACTGTGCTCATCGTCGGCGGAGGTATCGCCGGACTTTCTTTGGCTCTGACCTGCCACCAGATCGGTGTGCCTTTCAAGGTCTTTGAGTCGGTCACGAAAATTCGGCCGCTGGGCGTGGGAATCAATCTGCAACCCAGCGCCGTGCGCGAGCTGTATGACCTCGGGTTGGCGACCCGGCTAGATGCGATCGGAGTGCGCACACGCGACTACGGTCTGTACACCAAGAAAGGGCTGCACATCTGGACCGAACCACGTGGTGTAGCGGCGGGCTACCGATGGCCGCAGTTTTCGGTGCATCGCGGTCATTTGCACATGCTGTTGCTTGACGAGTTGACGCGGCGTATAGGTCCCGATGCCGTGGAATGTGGCTGGAGTGCATTGGGCTTTGAGAACGAGGGTGACCGGGTCGTCCTGAAGCTTCGAGACCGTCAGGGCAAGGAGCGCGTAGAAACCGGTGACGTACTGGTTGGCGCCGATGGCATTCACTCGGCCATCCGCGCCCAGATGAACCCGGGCGAAGGCCCCCCTGTCTGGGGCGGCGCAGTGCTGTGGCGTGGCACCACCCTGGCACCCCCTTACAAGACCGGCGCTTCGATGGTGATGGTGGGGTACTCGGGGCTGCGATTTGTGGCCTATCCCATCTCGCTGCCTGACCCCAGGACAGGACTGGCGACCATCAACTGGATTGCCAACCTGAACTACGAACCGGGACAGGCGTGGAACAAAGAAGACTGGAACCGACAAGCGCGGCTGGAAGACTTTCTGCCACGGTTCGAGTCGATGCGGTTTGATTGGTTGGATGTGCCTGCGTTGATACGCGCCGCCGACCAAGTGTTTGAGTACCCGATGGTAGACCGTGACCCTTTGCCTCGCTGGATCCACGGTCGTGCGACCCTAATGGGCGATGCCGCTCATGCCGCCTACCCAGTGGGCTCCAACGGTGCGGGTTCGGCCATCATTGACGCCCGCAAGCTCGGGCGTGCATTTCAAGACCACGGCGTGACCCCGGCAGCGCTGCAGTATTACGAGGATGAAATGCGCCCCATCACCTCCAAGGTGGTGTTGACAAACCGCGTGGCGGGACCTGATCACATCCTGGATGTGGTGGAGGAACGCTGCGGTGGGGAATTCGCTGGCATCGACGACGTTATTTCCCACCAGGAGTTGGCTGAACATGCCTCGCGCTACAAGGCCATTGCCGGCTACTCGGTCGAAGCCATCAACCAGTCGCCGCCAACCCTTCGCCCGCAGGAGAACACCCAACAAGTGACCGCCACATGATGACCCTCAAACCCTTGATGACGCTGACCGTTCAGGTGGGCGATGCGCACGTAACGCCCGAAGGGCCCTATGGCACGAGGCGCTTCATTCCCGTTACGGGAGGACGCTTTGCGGGCGATCGCCTCAATGGCCAGGTCTTGCCAGGCGGGGCGGACTGCCAGTTGATTCGACACGATGGGGTGGTGCAACTCGATGCGCGCATCACCCTTCAGTTTGATGACGGCACGAATGTTCTGATGCACGGTTTAGGCCTTCGCCATGGCACTTCGGATGTGATGCGACGTTTGGCCAGCGGAGAGAACGTATCGGCGTCTGCGTACTATTTCCGCCAGTCCATGTTGTTCGAGGCGCCCGAGGGTCCTTTGTCATGGCTTAACCGCTTGTTGGCGATCGGAGTGGGCGAGCGCCAGCCTGATGGTGTGCGACTGCAGATCTATGAGGTCGTCTGAGTACGCTCCCGATAGAGTAACGTCAATCGCATGTAGGACTAAGCGGCACAGCAGGCAGCATCAATGGAGGTGTGTATACAACTATGCCGAGCCCCGAAAAATCGGGAGCTCGTAACGCGTAGACCGACCTCAGCAACTCCAAGGTGAGTTGCTGAGCAGTTACTGCTGGTTCGTTTTTCACCACACTCTACTGTTTGTCAACGCCAGTTCAATCGGGATAGGTAATGCTCCATTCGACGCAGCATCTGGGGCCATAGAGTAGTGGGTAAATAGTGGCTAGCGCTACATCCCTGTGGAGAACTCCTGGTCATCGCTTCTGCCTACGGTGAACCTCTGAACAGCGGCCCTGCCGATTATTGCGAAGGCAGCTTGACCACGCCAAATAAGAAACTCTTTTAAAATCATTAACTTACCTCGTTAGCCGGCTGGCTGCCGGCTCTGCAGTCGCTCAACCACCCGATCCCACCCGGCTCAAGCCGCCGGCAGCTGGAACGTCGCCACCAGCTGATTCAGGCGACCGGCCTGCTGCTTGAGGCTCTCGGCGGCGGCCGCGCTCTGTTCCACCAGCGCCGCGTTCTGCTGGGTCACCTGATCCAGCTGCATCACGGCTTCGCCCACCTGGGTGATGCCGGTCGTCTGCTCGGCGCTGGCGTCGCTGATCTCGGTGATCAGTTCGTGGACTCGCTGCACCTGGCCCACGATGGCCTGCATGCGTTCGCCGGCGTCGGCCACCAGGTTGCCGCCTTCGCGGACGGTGGACGCGCTTTCCTCTATCAGGGTCTTGATCTCGCGGGCGGCTTCGGCGCTGCGCTGCGCCAGGCTGCGCACCTCGCTGGCCACCACGGCGAAACCGCGGCCCTGTTCACCGGCGCGCGCCGCCTCTACCGCAGCGTTGAGCGCCAGGATGTTGGTCTGGAACGCGATGCCGTCGATGGTGCCGGTGATGTCGGCGATGCGGCTGGAGCTGCCGGCGATGCGGCTCATGGTGTCCACCACGCGGGCCACGGCGTCGCCGCCCTGGCGCGCGGCGTCGGCAGCCTGGGCCGCCAGGCGGGAGGCTTCCTGGGCCGTGTCGGCGTTCTGGCGCACGGTCGCGGTCAGTTCCTCCATGGAGGCGGCGGTTTCCTCGAGGTTGCTGGCCTGGGTCTCGGTGCGCTGGCTCAGGTCGGCGTTGCCGTGGGCGATCTCGCCCGATCCGGTGCCGATGGCGTCGGCGCTGTCCCGCACCTCGCGGACCATGCCGGCCAGGCCCTGGTTCATGCGCTGCAGCGCGTTCAGCAGCGCAGCGATCTCGTTGCGCCCCTGGGCTTCGATCTGCGTGCGCAGGTCGCCTTCGGCGACGCGTTCGGCCAGGGTGACGGCCGCGCCCAGGCCCTGGCTGACGGCGCGTATGGTGGTCCAGGCCACGGCCAGACCCAGCGCCAGCGCCACCGCGAAACCGGCCAGGTTGCGGGCCAGCATGCCCGGAAACGCCGACTGGTTGCTCTCGTAGGTGGCCTGCACGGTCCTGGCCTGGAGTTCGCTCAGGTCGTGCAGCGTGGCCAGCAGGGGTTCCACCGCCGGGTAGAGCTCGGAACTGCTGAACATCCAGAGGTTCTGCACCTCCTTGCGCTCCAGCAGGCCGTGCAGCTTGTCGAGCTGCGGTTTGGCCTGCTGCATCTGCGCGGCCAGCTGGTCGGCCAGCGTTTTCTCCTCGGGCAGGAGTTCGGTGGCGAGGTAGGCCTGCCAGAGCTGGTCCACGCGCGCGCGCTCGGCGCGGAACACCTCCAGCGCCTTCTCGATCGGCATCAGGCCGTCGCGCACCTTCTGGGCCGTGTCCACCACGCCGACGCGGTAGGCGTCATTGATCTGCGACAGCTGCACCATGGGCAGCACGCGGTCGCGGTACAGGCTGCCGAACTGGCGGTTGTGGTCATTCGACCGCACCAGGTTCGCCGCCACGGCCAGCATCAGGAAGCCCAGCAGGACGGCAACCAGCACGATCAGCCGGGTTTTGATGGTCAGTCGGTTCATGGGTCAGGTTCCCGAGAGTTGGAGCATGCCGAAGAACAAGGCAGCGAGGAAAACGGTTTCGGCCACCATGAGCGCCACGGGTTTCCAGCCCACGCTGGCGATATCCTTGAGATGGGTCTTCATGCCGATGGCCGCCATGGAGGCCACCAGGCACCACTGGGAGACGCCCTGCCCGGCCCGCGCCACCGCGGCCGGCAGCCAGCCCGTGCTGTTGACCAGCACCAGCACCGCGAAGGCCACCGCGAACCACGGCAGCAGCGGCGGCCGCTGCCCCTGGGTGGCGCCCGTGGCCTGCATGTGGCGGCGCGCCAGCCAGGCGGCCAGCGCGATGACGGGCAGCAGCATGGCCACGCGCATGAGCTTGACCAGCGTGGCCGCGTCGCCCGCCTCGTGCGAGAGGCTGTAGCCCGCGCCCACCACCTGGGCCACGTCGTGGATGGTGCCACCAATGAAGTAGCCGGCTTCTAACGGCGTCAGGCCCAGCCACTGCGTCAGCATGGGGTAGAGCACCATGGCCAGGGTGGACAGCGTGCTGACACCGATCACGGTGAACAGCGTGGCGCGCTCCTTCTTCTCGTGCGCGGGCAAGGCGGCCGACAGCGCCAGCGCGGCCGAGGCGCCGCAGATGGCCACCGCGCCGCCGGTGAGCAGGCCGAAGAACATCTGGAAGCCCATCAGCCGGGCCAGCACGATGCCGCACACGATGGTGAGCGCCACCCCGGCCACCACCATGGCCAGCGGCTGCCAGCCCAGCGCCACCACCTGCTCCAGCGTGATGCGCAGGCCCAGCAGCGCCACGCCCAGGCGCAGCACCTCGCGCGCGGTGAAACCGATGCCCGGGGCGCAGGGCCCCTCCTGCGACAGGAAGTTCATCGCCATGCCCAGCAGCAGCGCGAACAGCATCACCGGCGCGCCGTAGTGCTCGGACAGGAACATGGCCGCCACCGCCACGGTGGCGCAGACCAGCAGGCCGGGAAAGTGGCCCGAGGCGCGGGCCCGCAGCTGCGCGATCATGGCGTCAGGCCTTGGCCAGCAGGTGGTCCTGGTACTGGTCGCGCAGCCGGTTCTTGAGCATCTTGCCGGTGGCGCCCAGCGGGATGGCGTCGACGAACACCACGTCGTCGGGCGTCCACCACTTGGCGATCTTGCCGTCGTAGAAGGCCAGCAGGTCGTCGCGGCTCAGCTCGGCGTTCGGCTTCTTCACCACCACCAGCAGCGGGCGCTCGTCCCATTTGGCGTGGCGCGCCGCGATGCAGGCCGCCATCGCCACCGCCGGGTGGGCCATGGCGATGTTCTCCAGGTCGATGGAGCCGATCCACTCGCCGCCGGACTTGATCACGTCCTTGCTGCGGTCGGTGATGTTCATGAAGCCGTCGGCGTCGATGGTGGCGACGTCGCCGGTGGGGAACCAGCCCCGCCCTGCCCCGTCGCTCACCAGCGGCGTCCCCTCGCCCTTGAGGTAGTTGTCCACCACCCAGGGGCCGCGCACCAGCAGTTCGCCGCTGGTCTTGCCGTCCCAGGGCAGCTCCGCCCCGTCCTCGCCGATGATCTTCATGTCGATGCCGAACACCGCCCGGCCCTGCTTGGCCTGGATGGCGCGGCGCTGCGCCACCGGCAGCGCCTGCTGGTGGCCCTTGAGCACGCAGACCGTGCCCACCGGGCTCAGCTCCGTCATGCCCCAGGCGTGGATGACTTGCACGCCGTAGGTGTCCTCGAAGGTGTCCATCATGGCCGGCGGGCAGGCCGAGC
>CAMLNH010000148.1 GCA_946481355.1 uncultured Curvibacter sp. | reverse complement strand
CCCAACGGCCTGCACCGCGACCGCATCCTGCCCGCGATTGCGCTGCTGAACCAGGAGATGGAGATCGTCAACGTGGACAACGGCACCGATTACCGGCGTCGCACCATGGAGCAGGTGCAGGCCTACCACACGCCGCTCGGACCGCAGGCCGATGCGGCCATGACCGAGTCCTTCAACCAGCTGGCCGAAGCGCACGACGAAGACCCGGTGCTGCACATCGAGTCGCGCCAGATCCAGGCCCGGCGCAAGGCCGGTGGCGTGGTGTGGTTCGACTTCAAGACCCTGTGCGGCGGGCCGCGCTCGCAGAACGATTACCTGGAAATCGCGAGCCAGTTCCACACCGTGTTCCTCAGCGACGTGCCGCACATGCCGGTGCGCATGGCCTCGGAGGCGCGGCGCTTCACCTGGCTGGTCGACGTGCTCTACGACCGGCGCGTCAAGCTCATCCTGTCGGCCGCCGTGCCGCCGGAGCAGCTCTACACCGAAGGCCCCCTGGTGCACGAATTTCCGCGTACAGTGTCGCGATTGAATGAAATGCAGTCGCGCGAGTTCCTGGAGCAGGAACGCCGCGTGGTCGATACCCGCCTGACATGAAACATCTGCTGAGTCTGTGCTGCCTGTGCCTGCTGGGGCTGGCCAGGGCACAGCTGCCGGCCACCTACGACCCCGCCTTTGACGCGCGCGAGCGCGAGCGCATCGCAGCCGAGCGTGAGCAGGCGGTACAGCGCTACAGCGGGGAGGAGGCCGACTGCTACCAGCGCTTCGCCGTCAACGACTGCCTGCGCGATGTGCGCCGGCAGCGTCGGGTGGCGCTGGAGGAATTGCGCCGGCAGGAGATCCTTCTCAACGATGCCCAACGCGCCGCGATCGCGGCCGAGCAGCAACGCCGCATGGAACAGCGCCAGGCCGAACGCGAGTCACCGGCGAGTCAGGCCGAGCGGGACGCTGCTGCCAAGGAACAGGCGGCGAGGGTGCAGGATGCCCAGCGGCGGCAGACCGAGCGTGCTGCGGTACCGCCAGCCGGGCCTGGGGCTGCGCAGTCCGCACCCAATCCCGATGCCGCCGCCGCGGCTGCACGCCGCGCCGAGCAGCAGAAGGCTTACGAGGAAAGGCAGCGTCGCGCAGAAGAGCGACGCCAGGAATACGAGCGGCGGCAGTCGCAGCAGGGGCCGCGCAACAGCAGGCCCTTGCCGGTACCGCCCTGAACCGGGTTTCTCAGGCCCGGTCGCTCAGCGGTTCGAGCTTGACGATGACCAGCGACAGGTTGTCGCCGCCGCCACTGGCGCGCACACGCGCCTTCTCGATCAGGAACTCCGAGGCCTCGCGCGCCGACAGGCTGGAGAGCACCGAGCCCAGCTCGTCGTTGTTGAAGTAGTGCCAGACCCCGTCGCTGCAGGCCATGAGCGTGTCGCCCGGCTTGAGCTGGGGGATGAAATGCGGCTCCTGCGGCGGATCGCTCTCGGTGCCCAGACAGCCCATGAGGATGTTGGACTGCGGGTGCACCGAGGCTTCGTCCTCGGTGAGTTCACCGCGGTTGACCAGGGTCTGCACGTAGGAGTGGTCCAGCGTGCGCTTGACCATGCGGTTGGCATGGAAGTGGTAGATGCGTGAATCGCCGGCGTGGATCCAGTGGCAGTCGCCGCCCGGGTTGATCAGGAAGGCGGCGATGGTGCTGTGCGGCTCCTGCTCGGCCGAGATCGCGGTGAGCTTGATGACGATGTGTGATTCCTGCACCAGCTGGCTCAGCATGGCTGCCGCGTCATCGGTCTCGGGGGCGTAGCGTTCGAAGAGCTGCTTGGCGGTCAGCATGACCTGGTCGGAAGCCTTGCGCCCGCCGCTGCGTCCGCCCATGCCGTCAGCCACCACGGCCAGCATGCAGCCGACATGACGCGGGTGTGTGAACACGGCCACCTGATCCTGCTGGTATTCGCGGTCGCCCTTGTGGATGCCGGTGGCGGCAGTGAGTCGGTAGCCTTTGCTCATGATGTTCCGTTCTTGTGCTGTCCCCTGGCGCCGTCCCGGCGGGACGGGCTGAAAGTCGTATTATCAAAGCATATGCCAAGGTGCTGTTGGCAAGTTTTACCGCTTTGGCTGTTTTCCTCACGAGTCTGATCCTTGGATTCCAACCTGCATTCACCGCAGCGCCGCCTGATCGAGCTGCGCATGGAGCACGCCGATCTCGACGCCATGATCGACCGCCTCGGCCACGAGACCGTGGTCGACGAGTTGATGTTGCGTCGGCTCAAGAAGCGGCGCCTGGCGCTGCGCGACGAGATCGCCCGCCTCGACAACGAACTCACGCCCGATGAGCCGGCCTGAGACCGCCCTGCACGACGACGTGCGCGCCGCGTTCGCCCCAGACGGGGTGCTGGCGCGCACCGTGGACACCTTCCAGCCCCGCGCCGGCCAGACCGAGATGGCACTGGCCGTGGCCGACGCCATCGCCGAGCGCAGCGTGCTCGTGGCCGAGGCCGGTACCGGCGTGGGCAAGACCTACGCCTACCTCGTGCCTGCCCTGCTCAGTGGCGTGCGCGTGCTGTTGTCCACCGCCACCAAGACCTTGCAGGACCAGTTGTTTGCGCGTGACCTGCCGCGCCTGACCCAGGCCCTGGGTCTGCCCTTGCGTACCGCCTTGCTCAAGGGCCGGGCCAGTTACCTCTGCCTGCACCGGCTGACACTGGCACGGCAGGATCATTCGGCAGGCACGGCCCAGGCGGCCTATGCCCTGGCGCGCGTGGAACGCTGGGCCCAGGGCACGCGCAGCGGTGACCTGGCCGAGCTGCCCGGTCTGGACGAACGCTCACCAGTGATACCTTTGGTCACATCCACGCGCGACAACTGCCTGGGCAGCAACTGTCCGCGTCACCGCGACTGCCACGTCAACCTGGCGCGCCGCGAAGCGCTGGCGGCCGATGTGGTGGTCATCAACCACCACCTGTTTTTTGCCGACCTGGCGGTGCGCGAATCGGGCATGGCCGAGCTGCTGCCCAGCGTACACACCGTCATCTTCGACGAGGCGCACCAGCTCAACGAGACCGGCGTGCAGTTCCTTGGGCGCCAGCTTTCCACGGCCCAGGTGCTGGACTTCTGCCGCGACCTGCTGGCCTGTGGCCTGCAGCAGGCGCGGGGGCTGGTGGACTGGCAGCAGCTCACCGCCGATGTGGAACGCGCTGCGCGCGACCTGCGCCTGTGCGCCGGCCGCGCGCCCACGGGCGGCGCGCGTCTGGGCTGGGACAGTGAAGCGCCCGAGCGGCTGGACGGCGCCGCCTGGCGCGCTGCCCTGCAGGCGCTGCAGCGGGCCTGTGAGGCCGCGTGCGCGGGGCTGGACAGCGTGAGCGAGCTCGGACCGGACTTTCTGCGTCTGGCCGAGCGCGCGCGGGCCCTGGCCCAGCAGTCGGCGTTCTTTCTGGCACCGCGAGCCAGCGAGGCCGTGCGCTGGCTGGAGCTCTCGCAGCAGCTGCGCCTGGTGGAGTCGCCGCTGGACATCGCCGAGGCCGTGCGCACGCGTCTGCTCGCACCAAGCGAAGGCGAGGGGGCACAACGGGCCTGGATCTTCACCTCGGCCACGCTGGGCGACGATGAGCAACTGAGCTGGTTCACCGAGCCCTGTGGCCTGCAGGATGCACGTGTGCTGCGCGTCGACAGCCCCTTTGACTACGAACGCCAGGCGGCGGTCTACGTGCCACGTTCATTCCCCAAGCCGGGCGAGGCCCGGCACAGCGAGGCCGTGGCCGAGCTGGTGGCGCGGCTGGCGCCACCGCTGGGCGGGCGCACCCTGGTGCTGACCACCTCCTTGCGTGCCCTGCGCGGCATCGGTGAGCATCTTGCCGATCGGCTGGCGGGCAGCGGTCTGCAGGTGCTGAGCCAGGGTCAGGCGCCCAAGCGCGAACTGCTGGAGCGTCTGCGCCGCGGCTCGGGTGAGGGAGAAGCGGGCTGCGTGCTCGTGGCCTCGGCCTCGTTCTGGGAGGGGGTGGACATCCCGGGCGAGGCGCTACAGCTGGTGGTGATCGACAAGCTGCCCTTCCCGCCGCCGGGCGATCCGCTGGTGCAGGCGCGCAGCCGGCGCCTGGAGGCGGGTGGCCGCAGTCCCTTCAACGACTACCACGTGCCCGAGGCCGCGGTGGCGCTCAAGCAGGGCGCAGGGCGGCTGATCCGCAGTGAATCGGACCGGGGGGTACTGGTGATCTGCGATACGCGCCTGGTCGCCATGGGCTATGGCCGGCGGCTGCTCAAGGCCTTGCCGCCCATGCGGCGCATCGAAGGGGAGGATCAGGTGGATGAGCTGCTGCGCGGTCTCACCACATCTTCCACCATGGATCCTGCTCTGTTGCCGGAGCGGACTTGCCCGTGATGTAGCGGCTCTGCGGGTAGTTGGCTTCCAGCACACGGCGCGCGTCGTCGCGCAGCTGGGGCAGCTTGAGCGCATCGAAGGACTGGACCAGGAGGTGCAGCGCCTCCTCGAGCGCGGGCGCATCGCGGTAGTCGGCAATGGCCTGCTGGGCGCGGTTGATCGCTGCCACGTAGGCACCGCGGCTGTAGTAGTAGCGCGCCACGTGCACCTCGTACTGCGCCAGGCTGTTGACGATGTAGGTCATGCGCGCCTGCGCATCCGGCGTGTAGCGCGAATTGGGGAAGCGGGTGACCAGCTCCTTGAAGGCCGCGTAGGACTCCTTGGCGGCCTGCTGGTCGCGTTCGGACAGGTCCTGGCGCGTGATCGAGGAGAACAGGCCCTTGTTCTCGTTGAAGTTCACCAGACCCTTGAGGTAGAGCGCGTAGTCGATCGCCGGGCTGGCCGGATGCAGGCGCATGAAGCGGTCCAGCGTGGCCACTGCCTGGGCCGGTTCCTCGGCCTTGTAGTGGGCGTGGGCCTTTTCGAGCTGGGCCTGCTGCGCCAGCGGCGTGCCGGCAGCGCGACCTTCGAGCTTTTCAAACAGCTCGATGCCCTTGGCGAACTGCAGGTTCTCGATCTCCTCCCGGGCCTGGGCGTGGATCTCTTCCGGCGTCATCTTGGCAGTCGGATCGAGCGGTTTGCTGGAGCAGCCGCTGAGCCAGGCGGCCGTGGCCAGCAGCAGGGCGGAGACAACCGATAATTTGGCGCTGGGCATCAAGGGCATTCTGTTGGAACAACAAGCACAAATTATATCGACCGACCCCGCGACCGAAGACCTGGAGGACGGGGTCGACACGGGCGTGGACGTCGAGCGGCGGCCCTGGACCATCGGCACGCAGCAGCACGGCCTGCGCCTGGACCGCGCGCTCAGCGAGCTCGTGCCCGAGTTCTCGCGCAGCTATCTGCAGCAGCTGATCGAGGCCGGTGCCGTGACGCAGGGCGCCACGGTGTTGCGCAAGCCCGCGCACAAGGTGCGCGCAGGTGAGCAGGGCAGCATCGAGCTGCGTCCTACCCCGCAGAGCCAAGCCTTTGTGCCTGAAGCCATGGCGCTGGATGTCGTGCACGAGGACGAACACCTGCTGGTGCTCAACAAGCCCGCGGGGCTGGTGGTGCACCCGGCTCCGGGCAACTGGCGCGGCACCCTGCTCAACGGCCTGCTGGCGCACGACGCCAAGGCGGCGCAGCTGCCGCGCGCGGGCATCGTGCACCGCCTGGACAAGGACACCAGCGGCCTGATGGTGGTGGCGCGCACGAGACTGGCCATGGATGCACTGGTGCGCATGATCGCCGCGCGCGAGGTCAGCCGCCAGTACCTGGCGCTGGCGCACCGGCCCTGGATCGGCCCGTCGCGGCGCGAGGTGCAGGGCGCCATCGGACGCGATCCGCGCAACCGTCTGCGCATGGCGGTGGTAGACCTGGGCCACCAGGCCGGCAAGCCGGCTCATACGACCCTGGATCTGCTGGCGAACGCGGAACAGGGCTGCTGGTTGCGCTGTACCCTGCACACCGGCCGCACGCACCAGATCCGTGTGCACGCGGCCGCGATCGGTCATCCGCTGCTGGCCGATGAGCTTTACGGTGGACAGCCTGCCGCCGGCCTGACGCGACAGGCCTTGCATGCCTGGCGGCTGGCTTTTGTCCATCCGGTGAGCGGGCAGGAACTGGTGCTCATGGCGCCGCCGCCCGCGGATTTCCAGGCCGCCTTGTCTGCCTGGGGGCTGGGCTACAATGACCCGCAAGCCGTTCTGTGAAGAACGTGCCCCGGCGCCGGTGGATAAGTCCCGGCGGCCCTGGCCCGGCATCGTGACGATGCGCGGGACGATCCTCACACTGATCCCTCTCATCCTGCATCGTGACGATGCACAGCCCGGATTCGAAGAGACATGAACACGACGGAAGCCAAGCGTATCCTGGAAACGGCGCTGATCTGTGCCCAGCAGCCCATGCCGGTGCGCGACCTGCGCGTGCTGTTCAGCGACAGCCTGGGCGCAGACACGATCAAGACCCTGCTGGAGGAGCTGCAGCAGGAGTGGACCGGCCGCGGCGTCGAGCTGGTCTGCGTGGCCACGGGCTGGCGCTTCCAGAGCCGCCCCGAGATGCGCGAATACCTGGACCGCCTGCACCCCGAGAAGCCGCCGCGCTATTCGCGCGCCACGCTCGAGACGCTGGCCATCATCGCCTACCGTCAGCCGGTCACGCGCGGCGACATGGAAGACATCCGCGGCGTGACCATCAGCTCGCTGATCATCAAGCAGCTTGAGGACCGTGGCTGGATCGAGGTCATCGGCCACCGCGAGGCGCCGGGCCGCCCCGCGCTTTACGCTACCACCAAGCATTTCCTCGACGACCTGGGTCTGGCTTCGCTGGACCAGTTGCCACTCATGGAGAGCCCCACCCAGGCCGGGGGCATGCTGGACATGCTGGCCGAGTTGCCGGCCGAGGAGGGCGCCAGCCCCGGCCTGCCCCTGGAGGAAGTGGCGACCGAGAGTGTCGAGACGGCCGCCGAGGGCGGCAGCGAATCCGGCGGCGCCGAGCCTTTTGCCTTGAGCGGGAACCCCACATGACGACTGCAGCGCAAGACG
>CAMLNH010000147.1 GCA_946481355.1 uncultured Curvibacter sp. | reverse complement strand
GCCCTGCGCGAAGAGGCGGTGATGATGGGCTTCAAGCCCCTCGTGTACGGCAACATGAAGGGCTTCCTGAACCACCACCCGACGCCCGAAGAAATGGCGTACTGGGCCGGCAAGCAGGGCATCAGCGTCGAGCAGACCACCTCGTTCACCGACGGCACCAAGATCCAGATCGAGCAGGCCCTGGTGGCCAACGGCTTTGGCGGCACGATCACGCGCCAGGGCATGGAAGGCCCCAAGGCGACCGATGTCACCAAGGCGGCCATCGAGCTGGCGCGCGGCGCGGCCGAGCGCGGCCAGGCCATTTCTGACTACGTGCTCGCGCCGGGCAACGCGGGAGTCTTCGTGGTCGGCACGCACGACAAGTCGGAGTGGAAGGCGCTGAACTACCTCAAGCTCGGGGACGGCCCCTACTACGTGCTGGTGCGTCCGTTCCACTTGTGCCAGTACGAAATCATCAAGACTGTGCGGCGCGTGCTGCATGGCGGTGGTGTGCTGCTGAACAACTCCAGCCGTCCGACGATCTCCATCGTGGGCATTGCCAAACACGACATGCCCGCGGGCACGCGCATCGATCGCGCCATCGGTGGATTCCAGGTGCGTGGCGAGGCGGCCCGCATTGCGGACGTCAAGGGCCATGTTCCCATCGGCATGATCCAGAACGCCGTGCTGACCCAAGCGGTGAGCGCTGGTCAGATGCTGATGTTCGACGACGTTGAACTGCCCGACTCGCTGGCACACACCATCGCCCGCCAGCTCTACGCCTGATCACCGGGCGCCCGGGTCTCTGAGCCCCGGTGCCGTTCACCGCGTACCCGGCGCAGCACCGCCAGCACATGTCTGCCGACGCACGCCCCGACATCCAAGGCCTGATGGGGGTTGCGGTGGCGTGTGTGGTGCTCTACCACGCTTTCCCCGCCCAGTTCAAAGGCGGTTTTGTCGGGTTGGATGGCTTGTTTGTCATCACCGGCTACCTGGTCAGCTCGGCCGCCCTGTCGGGGTTGCAGACGCAGGCACTCAGTTATGCCGGCTTCTTTGCGCAGGGCATCAGGCGCATCGTTCCTTCGCTTCTGCTGGTGCTGGCTGCCGTGCTGGTGGCTGGCTGGTTCCTGCTGCAGCCGGCCGACTACCGGCAGCTGGGCCAGCAGGCCATGGCAGGCAGCCTCTTCGTGTCCAACTTCGCCTTGTTGAGCGGGGCGACGCCATTGGATGCCGCGTCCGCCGGCAAGCCACTGCAGCATCTCTGGCCACTGGCCATCGGTGTGCAGCTCTGCCTGCTCTGGCCCCTTGCCCTGGGTGCGATGCACCGCTGGCGTCTGAACTTCATGCGCTGGACCGCCGGCTGGCTGCTGCTGTCCTTCCTGCTGAACCTGCATCTGGCACAGGCACAGACCACGGCGGCACTCTACAACCCGGCGCCCCGGTCCTGTGAGTTCCTGGCAGGGGGCCTGCTGGCCACGATGCGGGTAAAAGACACCGGCGGGCGCCCCAATGCACTCGCCTGGATCGGTGCTGCCCTGCTGACCGTGGCGCTGGTGACCACCACTCCGGAGAAGACATTCCCCAGCTGGTGGGCCCTGCTGCCCACCCTGGGCGCCGCGCTGCTGATCGCGAGCGGCCCCTCGGCTTGGCTCAACCGGCGCGTGTTGTCGAGCCGGCCCCTGGTGTGGGTCGGCCTCATCGGCTATCCGCTGTACCTTTGGCACTGGCCGCTGCTCTCGTTCGCCCACGTCAAGGCCGTGGGCGAGACGGGCGGGGAACAGCCGTTGATATGGGTGGCACTGGCCTTGGTGCTCGCGTGGACCACCTGCCGGCTCTTCGAAAAGCCGAGCCGCTCCGGGCGCTTGAACGGCACGGTGACCACCGCAGCCCTTTGTGTTGCCATCGGCTTGGTCGCTGCTGCCGGATGGGGCATTCAGCGCCACAACGGGTTCGAACAGCGCCTGCCCGAACTGGTGCGCCATCTTCAGTCCACGGGGGGGCGCTCGGCCGTCATCCAGGGCTGGCGTGACAAGGACTGCATGCTGGACTACCGCCTGCCCGCGTCCCACTACAAGCCGTTCTGCATCGAACAGAAACGGCCACTGGTCTTCCTCTGGGGGGACTCGCACGCAGGGTCGCTGTACCCGGGTTTCAGGTCACTGCAAGAAGCGGGGCGCTACGAGTTTGGTTTCGCAGAGCGCACCGCCGCCATCTGCCCCCCTGTGCTCGGCATCGAGCCCCGGCCGCTGTGCAGAAGCCTGAACGAGGCCAACATCCAGGCGATCCGGGACACCCGGCCCGACGTCGTGATCCTCTACGCGTGGTGGCACAACAAGCGCTACGACCTGCGCAATCTCGAAGCCACTGTGGAGCAGATCAGACAGGCGGGCGTGTCCCGCATCATCCTGCTGGGCGCCGTTCCCTACTGGAAGAAGCACCTGCCACAGATCCTGCTGGAGGAGTGGAAGAAAGGCCCCGTGCAGACCCGTCCGCCCCTGAGGCTGGGTGAGACGTTTCTGGACCCGGAGGTGCGCAGGGCGACGGACATCATGCGCGACCGTGCCCGCAAGATGGGCATCGAGTTCATCTCGGGGATGGACTTTTTCTGCAATGCCCAGGGTTGCCTCACGCGCTTGTCCGAGGACGCGACGCAGCCGCTGTCCTACGACTACGGACACCTGTCGACAGGTGCCGCGGCCTTCTACATCGAGCAGCTGGCGCCGCTGATCTTCAACAGAACGCGCTGACCGCGGTCAGCGCGGCTGGCGACGCGGACCGGCCGGGCGGGACGCACCGGCGTCCCCGCGACCCCAGTTCCCTGCCCCACCCTGCGGCTTGCCGAAGCCACGTGCGGGCGCGTGATCGCGACGCTGGTCCGGACGGCTGTCGAAACGCACATCGCCGCGCGGCGCGGCGTCCCTGCCTTCGAAGCGAGGTGCGTCAAAGCGCCCTTCGACGCGGGGACCGCGCGGTGCCGTGCGGCGGTCGCCACCGAAACGGTCACCACCAAAGCGATCACCCGAGGGACGCTGGAAGCGGTCGTTGCCCGGACGGCCACCACCCGGGCGACCGCGGCCGCTGTTGAACTCGGGCTGCGGCGGGCGCTGGCGCGGCTCCAGACCGGGCACCACCTCCACAGCAATGCGCTGGCGGGTGTAGGCCTCGATGTCACCAATCTTGCGACGGTCGCGGAACTCGGCAAAGGTGACGGCCAAACCATCGCGTCCGGCACGGCCGGTACGGCCGATGCGGTGCGTGTAGTCCTCCGCCTTCATCGGCAGACCGAAATTGAACACGTGCGTGATGGTGGGCACGTCGATGCCGCGGGCGGCGACGTCGGTGGCCACCAGGATCTGCACCTGTCCGCTGCGCAGGGCCATCAGGCGCCGGTTGCGCAGCCCCTGGCTCAGGGCACCGTGCAGGGCGACCGCATGGAAGCCGGTCTGCTGAAGATCAGTGGCCAGGCCGTCGCACTCCACCTGCGTGCTGCAGAACACCACCGCCTGGTTGATCGAAGCGTCGCGCAGCCAGTGGTCGAGCAGCTTGCGCTTGTGCTCGGCGTTGTCGGCCCAGAACAGCACCTGCTTGATGTTGGCGTGCTTCTCCTGCGGGCTGTCGATCTGCACCTTCTGCACGTGCTTGCCACCGTCGTGCATCACGCGCAGGGCCAGTTGCTGGATGCGCGGCGCGAAGGTGGCAGAGAACATCATGGTCTGATCGCGCTGGCTGGTGAGCTGGTTGACCTCAGCTAGGTCGTCCGAGAAGCCCAGATCCAGCATGCGATCGGCCTCGTCGACCACCAGGAACTGCACCTGATCCAGCTTGAGCTGCTGCGATCGCTGCAGGTCAAGCAGACGGCCCGGCGTGGCCACCACGAGATCGGCGTTCTGCAGCCGGGCGATCTGCAACTGGTACGGCATGCCGCCCACCACGTTGGCGATGCGCAGACCACGGCAGTGGCGCACCAGGTCGATGGCATCGTGCGCCACCTGCTGCGCAAGTTCGCGCGTCGGGCACAGCACCAGCGCGCCGGGTGTGGCGGCCTTGAAGTTGCGAGGGTTGGTGGGGTCCTTGCGCTTGGCACGCTTGGGCGCGGGTTTGCCGGCGGCCAGCGCCTCGGCGGTTTCTTTCTCGAAGGCCAGCCGCTCGGCCTCGGCTTGCGCCTCCTGCTGCTTGAGCAGGGTGTGCAGCACCGGCAGCAGGAAAGCCGCGGTCTTGCCGCTGCCTGTCTGGCTGGAAACCATCAGGTCGGCATAGCGCTCGTCGGCCTGGTGCTCCTGGCGGATGGCTTTGGGAATGACCATCGACTGCACCTGAGTAGGCTGGGTGTAGCCCAGATCGGCCACCGCCCGGACGAGTTCCGGGGCCAGCCCCAGCAACTCGAAGGCATTGGGTTCTGTGGCCACGGGCGCATCGGCCAGCAGTTCGTTGGAGGAAATTTCGGGCGTGAATTCGCCGCGATCTTCAAAAGCGTCGCTCATGTTCGTCCTGGCGCCACAACGGGCGTCATTGAACAAAACAGGTCCATGGGGAAGCGCCGGCCGCTGGCCGGGACCCGCTGGCGTCTGGTCCGTTCGTGGTTACAAAACATCAACCACAAACGGTACCGCGCGGGGACAGGCCGGAAGGGTTCCCGGCGTGCTCAGCGAGTGGCCTCTTCCGTGTCCGGCCTGTAGCGTCGTCTGACGATACTCGCGGGCATTCGGGAGGCCTCTTGTGTGAGGCAGATGCACAAATCCGCCCCTCTTGTCGAAGGGCAGCCCGCAATTATGGCATGAATCCGGGTTTCCCCCAAGTTTTCCGAACTCGCCATCGGACAGCGCGGACTGAGCCCTGCCATCGCGAAAAGTCCCGACGGCTAAAATCCATCGATTCGACGCTCCAACGTCACATTACTTTCACATTCCACCACCGGAGACGCCATGTTTTTTGGCAAGCTGTTGCCCAAAGAGGGCAATTTTTTTGAGCTGTTCAACCAGCACGCCGAACAGATCGTCAAGGCCGCACAAGCCTTCTCGCAGTTGGTGGCTCACTACAGCGACCCGCTCCTGAGAGACAAGTACAACCAGGAGGTGGACCACGCCGAACGCGCGGCCGACCGCATCACCCACGAGGTGAACCGCCTGCTGCACACCACCTTCATCACCCCGATCGACCGCGAGCAGATCCACTCGCTGATCAACACCATGGACGACGTGGCCGACCTGATCCAGGACTCGGCCGAGACCATGGCGCTGTACGACGTGCGGCACATGACCGATGAGATCTCGCGGCTGACCGACCTGAGCGTCAAGTGCTGCGAACGGCTCAAGCACGCCATCAGCCTGCTCAAGGATGTCAACGATCCCAAGACCGCCGAAGCCGCGGTCAAGACCTGCGAAGAGATCGACCGCCTCGAATCGGACGCCGACCGTGTCATGCGCTCAGCCATGAGCAAACTGTTCCGCGAGGAACCGGAAGTGCGCGAGGTGATCAAGCTCAAGGCGATCTACGAGCTGCTGGAAACCATCACCGACAAGTGCGAGGACGTCGCCAACCTCATCGAGGGCATCGTCCTCGAGAACTCCTGATCGGAAGGGTCCTGCCATGACGACCGTTCAGGCGGCCCTCTGGGTCGTGGTCATGCTGGTGGCGCTGGCGCTGATCTTCGACTTCATGAACGGGTTTCATGATGCCGCCAACTCGATCGCGACCATCGTTTCCACCGGAGTGCTCAAGCCCGGGCAGGCGGTGGTGTTCGCCGCCTTCTTCAACTTCATCGCCATCTTCATTTTCAAGCTCAGTGTGGCGGCCACCGTCGGGAAGGGCATTGCCGACCCCTCCGTGATCGACACGCACGTGGTGTTCGGCGCCCTCACCGGGGCCATCACCTGGAACCTGATCACCTGGTACTACGGTATTCCCAGCAGCTCCTCGCACGCCCTGATCGGCGGCATCGTCGGCGCCGTGATCGCCAAGGCCGGCGCGGGCGCGCTGATTGCTACCGGCGTTCTGCGCACGGTGGCCTTCATCTTTGTCTCGCCGCTGCTCGGCTTCATCCTGGGCTCGCTGATGATGGTTCTGGTGGCCTGGGTGTTCCGCCGCACGCGGCCGCTCAAGGTCGACGGCTGGTTCCGGCGGCTGCAACTGGTCTCGGCCGGCGCCTACAGCCTCGGCCACGGTGGCAACGACGCGCAGAAGACCATCGGCATCATCTGGATGCTGCTGATCGCCACCGGCTACGCATCCTCCGCCGACAAGTCGCCCCCGACCTGGACCATCGTGTCGTGCTACGCGGCCATCGGTCTGGGCACCATGTTCGGCGGCTGGCGCATCGTGCGCACCATGGGCCAGAAGATCACCAAACTCAAGCCGGTGGGCGGTTTCTGCGCTGAAACCGGTGGCGCGATGACGCTCTTCCTAGCAACGGCACTGGGCATCCCCGTATCGACCACACACACCATCACTGGCGCCATCGTGGGCGTGGGCTCGGTGCAGCGTGCCAGCGCAGTCCGCTGGGGCGTGGCGGGCAACATCGTCTGGGCCTGGGTGCTGACGATTCCCGCATCAGCGTTCGTAGCGGCGGTGGCCTACTGGTTCAGCCTCACCGTGTTCTGAGCCCGTTCGGAACCTGATGGCACACAACAAAAAAGGGCCTTTGGCCCTTTTTTTGTTGTCGATGGTCAGCCCAGTCGGAGAAAGTGCTCGCGGTAGTGCACCAGTTCGTCAATGGACTCGTGCACATCGGCCAGCGCCGTGTGCTTCTGGTGTTTCTTGAAACTGTCGTAGACCGCAGGCTTCCAGCGCTTGGCCAGCTCCTTGATGGTGCTCACGTCGAGGTTGCGGTAGTGGAAGTAGGCCTCCAGCCTGGGCATGTACTTGACCAGGAAGCGGCGGTCCTGCCCGATGCTGTTGCCGCACATGGGAGAACCGTTCTTCGGTACGTATTTGCCAATGAAGGCCAGAAGCTCGGCCTGCGCCTGCTCTTCGTCAATGGTGCTGGCCTTGACCTTGTCGATCAGACCGCTCTTGCCGTGCGTGCCCTTGTTCCAGGCGTC
>CAMLNH010000146.1 GCA_946481355.1 uncultured Curvibacter sp. | reverse complement strand
GATACGCCGCCCCTACCCACTTCAACACTTCGTAAGCCAGCGGCACGGCCATGAACAATGCGGTCAGACCCGCAGCAGCGGCCAACATGTGGACCAGGAAGCCCGCCACCACCCCCAGCAGCGAAATGGCGCTGGCCCTGCTGCCCTGGCAGATGGCGCGCGAAAGCAGGTAGATCATGTTGGGCCCCGGGGTCAGGGCCAGCAGGAGGGCGGCACCGGAAAACACCAGCAGGTCGCTGAGCGGGATCATGAAAGCTCCGTAGAACGAAAAACTTTGATGTTCAGTCTAGCGCTTCTTCATCATCCGAACATCGTGGTGCCCTCTTTCATTTCGACACAAGCCGCCTGTAGCCGAGGTGAATACACGCCAGTTGATCTTCACAGACTCGTAACCAGGATGGCTCACAGTCAGGAAATCCGCACATTCACCTTCTGCTGGTCCCAGCCATACCAGGTAGAAGACTTCGCGCTCAACGACCGGGCCAACTTCAAAAGTGCCATCTGATAGAGACTGCGCCGATGCCGTGTGGGCCGGCGATCTCGCAGATTCAAGCGTAACCCGGGCGCCAGAAATAGGAAGGCCTGTCGCGCCATCGCGTACCGCACCACGATGCTGCCCGGTGTGCCAGTCGTCGTGCGGCATGGGAACTACGACGCAGGCAACCAGCAGCATGGACAGGAATACGCTCGCGACAAATACCCAAACACCGCGCGCGGAACAATTGCGCATGGGGCATGCCCTCCCATTGTCAATGACTAGCAGTTTTATACCAGCCGCCCGGCAGCCGACTCAAGCCGGCAAAGCCTCCAGACTCGCCAGTGTCTCCAGGCAGGCCCGCGCCGCCTCCGTGCCCTTCTTCACGAAGTGCTCCCTGAAGAAGCGCAAGTGCTCCTCATGCTCGTGGAAATCACGTGGCGTCAGCACCATGGAGAACACGGGCGTGTCCGTCTCCAGCTGCACACGCATGAGCCCGTCAATCACAGCCGAAGTCACGAACTCGTGGCGGTAGATGCCGCCGTTGACGACCAGACCGCAGGCGATGAGGGCGCTGTAGCGGCCGCTGCGTGCCAGGCGCCGCGCGTGCAGAGGGATTTCGAAAGCCCCGGACACCTCGAACAAGTCGATCTGATCAGGCGCCCAGTGATGACGCTCGAACTCGGCGCGAATGGCTGCGGTGCCGCTGGCCACGATGTCGCGGTGCCAGCCTGCGGCGATGAGTGCCACGCGGGGTACGGAAGGGCGCGGGGCGCCCGAGGTGGTGGGGGAAGTTTCAAGGGTCTGATTCATGGTGTCGTCCAAAAAGACAGGATTGCCAGAATCAGGGCGCACGCCAACACGACGCCGCAACGCTTGCGCGCCGACGCCGGGAGTCGCGATCTCTTTCATCCGGACTGTGACCGTCGGCTCTGGCTTCGCACCAGATCTGCTGACCCCGATACAGACCAGGGCCTGTGCCGGGCGCTCGCGGGCTGCTGCAGTCGCCTGCAGATACCGCCGGTGGGGAATTCCGCCCCGCCCTGAGAACGCTGTCGGCCCGTGGGGGCCGACCCGATGATTCTATGAGTTTGGTGCGATCCGTTCAGTATCGGGGAGATACCGGCACCGGAGCCTCCTAATCGTCCTTGATGATCAAGGACGGCAGCGCCCGGGACAGATGGTCTTTGAGCGACAGGCTGACTTTGGAGAGATATTTCCCATTCGACCAATCTGTGATCGTGATATTGGTGAGATTGGAAGAAGGGGCAAATGCCACGGTGACCCTGACCGAATTCAGGTCAACAAAATCCCTGCAAAGCGGCGTATACCCCCTCGAGCCAGAGCTGCACACCTGCTCGACAAACTGGTTCTGTCTTGCCCAGTCCCCCACGGCTCTGGACACTTGATTGAAGTCAGCAGCCAAGGACTCGATCGACGCATACCCAATATCAGATGGAGCGGTCTTTACCGTCAGCGAAGAAATCGAAACACAAGTGAAGCCACACAAAGGCATGACCAGCAAGGCCAGCATTGATCTGACTCTGAACATCTCGCACCCTCCCGAACAGGCATTGGATGCAATGTACTCTCTGGATTGGCCCCACCCATCTCCCCCAAAGACTTTACCCCTCCTGCAGCAGGCTGCTCGCAATCGCCGCGGCCGCCGTGCGCGTCTCCACGCCGAGCTTCTCGAAGATGTGTTCCAGGTGCTTGTTCACCGTGCGGGGGCTCATGCCCAGGATGTCGCCGATGTCGCGGTTGGTCTTGCCCTTGGCCAGCCAGGACAGCACCTCGGTCTCGCGCGGCGTGAGCGAGGCGCCGGTGAGGCGGCGTTGCTGGGCCGGGTCACGCGGCGTGGCCTGCTGGCGCAGCAGCAGCATGGTTTCACCGGGGCCGCCCGAGCCCAGATGGCTGGCCTGCAGCTGGCTGCCGTCGGGCAGGGGGGCCACGGTCTCGCCGCGCAGCACCACCTGCTGCAGCCACTGGCGCAGCACCACGGGGTCGGGCTGCTCGCCCAGGGCCTGCTGCAGCCAGCGCATGGCCTGCGGCGAGCGCCAGGCGATGCGCCCCTGGTTGTCCAGCAGCAGCACGCCCAGGCCGGCCACGTCCACGGCCTCGCGTGCCAGACGGCTGACGTGGGCGTTGCGCAGGTGCGTGGCCAGGCGCGCGAGCACCTCGGGAATCTTGAGGGGTTTCACCACGTAGTCCACGCCGCCGCTGGCAAAGCCTTCGACGATCTGCTCGGTCTCGGCCAGGCCGGTCATGAAGATCACGGGCACGTGGGCCCAGGAGGGTTCGGCCTTGAGGCGGCGGCAGAGGGTGAAGCCGTCGTCACCGGGCATGATGGCGTCGAGCAGCACGGCGTCGGGCACGGCCATCTCGAAGCGCTGCAGCGCCTCGGTGGCGTCGCGGGCGACGAGCACGGTGTAGCCCTCCAGGGCCAGGGCATCGCAGAGCATGCGCAGGGTGTCGGGCGCGTCGTCCACCACGAGGACGACGCCGGGCGGGGTCAGGGGGCGGGCAGCCTCAGTCATCGATGTCCACCTTCAGTCGGGCGATCAGGGCGTTGAAGTCGAAACGGTCCACGTGCACCACCAAGCTCTGCAGCACGTCGGCCATGGCGGGCTCGTCCTGCGCACTCTCGCGCAGCAAGGAGCGCAGGCCGCTGGCATTGCCCAGGCGGGCCAGGGTCACGAGCCGTTCGCGCAGGTCTTCGGCCAGCGGCAGGGGCGCGGCGTTGTCGCGCGCCGCACCGTTGCCGGCCACGGCGGCGGGGTGGGCTTCGTGTACCCATTCCAGCTGCAGCACGCGCGCGAGCAGGTCCAGCAGTTCGGACTCGATCACGGGCTTGCTCACGAAGCCCTGCGCTCCCACGGCGGTCAGGAGCTCGGGCCGGTTCTCGAAGGGATCGGCCGAGACGAAGATGATGGGCAGGCCGGGACCGGCCGTGGCACGCATGAGTTGCGCGGTCTGCCAGCCGTTGAGGTCGTCCATGTTGATGTCCAGCAGCACGGCATCGGGCCGCTCGCGCTGCACGGTCTCCAGCGCCTCACGGCCGCTGGCAGCCTCGCGGATGGCAAAGCCCAGCGGCAGCAGCAGGCTGGCCAGCAGCTGGCGCTGGATGGGCTGGTCGTCCACCACCAGCAGCGCGCGGCGCGGCGCGAGGTAACCCACGATGGGCCGCAGGTTGCGCACGGAGCGCTGGGCCGGGGCCTCGATCTCGCGCAGGTAGAGGCGGATGGTGAAGGTGCTGCCCTGCCCCACCTCGCTGCGCAGGGTGAGCTCGCCGCCCATGAGTTCGGTCAGCAGATGGGTGATGGCCAGGCCCAGGCCGGTGCCGGCCTCGCTGGTGCGCCGGCCGGCGCTGCCGCGCTCGAAGGGCATGAAGATGCGCTCCTGGTCCTGCGGGGCGATGCCGATGCCGGTGTCTTCCACCTCGAAGCGCAGCACCTCGTGCCGGCAGTCCACACGGAAGACGATGCCACCACGGTCCGTGAAGCGCACCGCATTGCCCAGCAGGTTGATGAGGATCTGGCGCAGGCGCTTGGCGTCGGCCTGCACCCAGGCCGGCACGCGGCCCTGGGTCTCCAGCCGGAAGGACAGGCCCTTGCCCTCGGCTTGGGGCTGCACCATGCGCACGAGTTCGTCGAGGAAGTCGGGGAAGGGCAGCGGCGCCGGGTCCAGACGCAGGCGGCCGGCCTCGATGCGCGCCAGGTCCAGCAGGCCGTCGATGAGTGCGTGCATGTGCTGGCCGCTTTGCTGGATGGTGGTGACCATCTCGCGCGCGCTGGCCTTGAGCTCCTGGCCGCGCAGCAGGATCTGCGCATAACCCAGGATGCTGTTGAGCGGGGTGCGCAGCTCGTGCGTCATGCCAGCCACGTAGCGGGTCTTGGCGCTGCTGGCGTTCTCGGCCACCTCCTTGGCGTTCTGCAGGGCCGCATCGGTGCGCTGGTGGGCGTCGATTTCCTTCTGCAGCAATTGCGTCTGGCGCTCGGACTCGTCGTGGGCCATGCGCCGGCTTTCGGTGGCCAGCACCACCCACCAGGCACACACGGCGGCCAGCACGGCCATGAGCGAGAAGGCCTTGATGAAGGGCAGGCGCAGGGCTGCAGCATGGGCCTGCCCTTGCAGGCTCTCCTGCACATAGACCACGCCCAGCAGAAAGGCCATGATCGCCGCAAGACCCAGGAAGACGGTGAAGTACTGCGCGACGCGGAAGTTGAAGCGGTTGTTCAGGCTGGCCGGCAGCACCGCGGCCAGGGCCTGGCGCACCTGGTCACCGGCGCGCGACTGGGTCTTGCAGCGGTCATGGCAGCGGGATTCGAGGGAACAGCACAGCGAGCAGATGGGCGCGCCGTAGGCCGGGCAATGCGCCATGTCAGCGCTCTCGAAGGGGTTGTTGCAGACGCCGCACCGCACGGATTCACCGGGCCGCCAGGGCGAGGGGTCACGCCGCGCCAGGTAGTAGCGCCCTTGCGTGGCCCAGGCCAGCAGGGGCGCGGTGAGCATGGCGGTGAAGAGTGCGATGAAGGGCGAGAAGGCCTCGGCCCAGACGCCGAGCAGGCCCGCATAGGCCACGCAGGCCAGCACCGCGGCCAGGCCCATGGCGCCCAGGCCCACGGGATTGAGGTCGTAGAGGTAGGCACGGCGGAACTCCACGCCCCTGGGGCTCAGGCCCAGGGGCTTGTTGATGACCAGGTCGGCCACCAGCGCGCCGACCCAGGCGATGGCCACGTTGGCGTAGAGGCCCAGCACATGTTCGAGCGCGCCGAAGACGCCCAGGGTCATGAGCAGCATGGCGATGATGACGTTGAACACCAGCCAGACCACACGCCCCGGATGGCTGCGCGTGATGCGCGCGAAGAAGTTGCTCCAGGCCAGCGAGCCGGCGTAGGCGTTGGTGACGTTGATCTTGACCTGGGAGATGATGACGAAGATCACCGTGAGCCAGAGCGCGAGCGAGGGATGGTCGAGCGAGCGCATATAGCCCACGAGGAACATCTGCGTGGGCTCGGCCGCGTGGCTGGGCAGCGCGCCGTACTGCAGGGCGACGAAGGCCAGGAAGGCGCCGGCCAGCATCTTGAGCATGCCCATGAAGATCCAGCCCGGGCCGGCGACGATGACGCAGCTCCACCAGCGCCAGCGGTTGGCGCGCGTGCGCTCGGGCATGAAACGCAGGTAGTCCACCTGCTCGCCCACCTGCACCACCAGCGAGAAGGCTACGGTGGCCGCGGCGCCGAACATCAGCGGCTCGAACTCGCTGCTGCCCGAGGTCAGCCCCGACAGACCCGTGAACTCGCGGTAGAGCTGGGGCTGCGCGATGGCGAACCAGACGAAGGGCCAGAGCAGCAGCACGATCCACACCGGCTGGGTCCAGGCCTGCAGGCGCGAGATGAAGGTGATGCCGTAGAGCACCATGGGAATGATGACCAGCGACGACAGCACGTAGCACCACACCAGGGGCCAGCCGAAGGCCATCTCCAGTGCCAGGGCCATGATGGCCGCCTCCAGCGCGAAGAAGATGAAGGTGAAGCTGGCATAGATCAGCGAGGTGACGGTGGAGCCGAGGTAGCCGAAGCCCGCGCCGCGCGTGAGCAGGTCCATGTCCAGGCCGTAACGCGCGGCATAGACCGCGATGGGCAGGCCCGTGAGGAAGGTGATGAGCCCCATGACCAGGATGGCCCAGAGCGCGTTCTCGAAACCGTAGTTGAGCGCGATGGCGCCGCCGATGGCCTCCAGCGCCAGGAAGGACATGCCGCCGAAGGCAGTGTTGGCCACGCGCCACTCGCTCCATTTGCGTGCACTGCGCGGCGTGTAGCGCAGGGCGTAGTCCTCCAGGGTCTCGTTGGCGACCCAGGAGTTGTAGTCGCGGCGGATCGGGAAGATGCGCTGCGGTGCGGTGTTCATGGATGCGCCTCTTTCTGGGGAGTGGTGGCCCACAAGGGTGCACAGGCAAGAAGTGTTCCCGACCACCCCTGCGGGGGCGATACGTTGATTGACGTATGGGCTGCGTACAGGGCTCTCCCTAATCTCAAGGCCGTGGCGACACCGTGTCGCCCCACCTCTCCCAGGTGTCCTTGGTCTTCAACTTTCTTTGCAGGAGTGCCCCATGAAGAAATCGCCCGCCCCCACCTCCACGCAGGCCAGCGGCCTGCAGCGCCGCCAGGTCCTGCAGGGCCTGGGCGCCCTCGGCGTCGTCGGCCTGCCCGGCGTCGGCTACGCCGCTGCGCCCCCGACCTCGGCCGTGAACACCACCAAGCTGGCCGTCACCGACACCGAGGTCATCGTGGGCCAGCTGCACTCTTCCACCGGCACGATGGCGATTTCCGAGACCGGCTCCATCCAGGCCGAGCAGCTGGCCATCGACCAGATCAACGCCATGGGCGGCATCCTGGGCCGCAAGATCAAGGTGATCAAGGAAGACGGCGCCTCCGACTGGCCGACCTTTGCCGAGAAGTCCAAGAAGCTGCTGATCAACGACAAGGTGGCCGCCGTCTTCGGCTGCTGGACCAGCGCCTCGCGCAAGGCCGTGCTGCCGGTGT
>CAMLNH010000145.1 GCA_946481355.1 uncultured Curvibacter sp. | reverse complement strand
GTAGAACAGGGTCTTGCCCTGCTTGGCCAGGCCCAGAGCGTTGTAGAGCTCGGCACGCGGCTTGCGCGGCATCAGGCTGCGCAGGAACTGCACCGTGGCCGAGGGCACCTCCGTGTCGACCATGAAATACGCATGGGCGAAGGAGAAGAGCAGCAGCAGATCGTCCTCGCCGAAAAGCACGGCGTCGATCACCAGCCCCCCGGACGGTGCGTGCAGCAGCGGCAGGGCAAAAGGCAGCTGGGCGTCGCCGTTGATGATCTTGCCCACCACATAGGCGCCCTTGTTGCGGAAGAACAGGCTGGACAGCACCTGGACCTGGAAGTTGGCGTGCAGGCGGTTGCGGCCCAGCTGGTCGTTCACGGCCGCCAGCACGCGGGCGATGTCACGCGGCAGGTCCTCGAAGGGGCACTGCAGGCGGAAGTTGTCGAGGATGCGCTCCAACGTGGCTGCCAGCGTCTCCCTGGTGGGGTAGTAGGCTCGATAGGTGGGACGGGCGGCCGGCTCTTCGTTCTCCAGGTACTCGGTGCTGACCGCGGGGCGCACGAAGATGAAGTCGTTGTGGAAGTGGGTGCGGTGCAGGATGCGGGTCGTCACCGAGTTGAAGAAGGTCTCGGCCAGCTCGGGCTGGTGGTGCCCGACGAGCAGGCCGATGTAATGCAGCTTGACCTGCTGCCAGATGGCCATGGGCTGGGTGCCGGCCTGGAAGTCCTGCTCCAGCACGGCCACGCACTCACGCACGCGCTCGTCGTAGAAAGCGATGCGTTCGCGCTGGGCGCGCTGCTGCCCCTGCCAGTCTCGGGCCTCGAAACGCTGCTGGGCACGCGCAGACTCGGCGCGGAACAAGGTGTAGTGGCGCTGGAAGCCGTCGAGCATCGCACGCGCGATGCCATAGGCCACCGAGGCGTCGAGGCGCTGCGGAAACATCCGGGCCGCCCCGCAGCGCCGCTCAGGCGCGCTTGCGCTGCGCCACCGTCTCGATGGCCCGACGGTAGGCCGGCTCCAGCGCTTCCACGCTGTCGACGTTGATCTGAAGATCCTGCAGCAGACCGTCGTGCAGGCCGAAGACCCAGCCGTGCAGCGCGACCTTCTGGCCCTGACCCCAGGCGTCCAGCATCACCGTGGTCTGGGCCACGTTGACCACCTGCTCGATGGCATTGAGCTCCACCAGCGCGTCGTGGCGCACCGGTTCTGCGAGCCCCGCGAGCAGTTCGCGATGGCGGTCACGCACGTCCATGATATGGCGCAGCCAGTTGTCGGCCAGGCCGATGCGCGCGCCTTCGAGCGCCGCCTGCACGCCCGAGCAGCCGTAGTGCCCCACGACCATGATGTGCTCGACCTTGAGACGCTCCACGGCGAACTGCACGGTGGAGAGTGCGTTGAGGTCGGAGTGCACCACCACGTTGGCCACGTTGCGGTGCACGAAAACCTCGCCCGGGTCCAGACCCGTGATCTGGTTGGCGGGTACGCGGCTGTCAGAGCAGCCAATCCACATGTACTTGGGGCGCTGCTGCGCACGCAGGCTGCTGAAGAAGCCGGGGCGCTCACGCTCCATCTGCGCCGCCCAGGCGCGGTTGTGGGCAAAGAGATCGTCGATGGTCTTGTTCATGGGCCTATTCTCGCGCAGTTCAACGCCCCTGCCGCAGGGCGGCGCGTACGTTCCAGTCCAGCAGGCCCAGCTGGGCGCGGGCCAGCGCGTCCTGGGCCGCATCGAATCGGCAATCCTGCGCACGCTTCGGATCGGGTGGTGTGCAGACAAAGCTGCTCGCATCACCCAGCGTCCAGCTGCCCTGCGCGCTGCGCACCCGGCCGTAGTAACCCAGGCTCAGCGGCTGCGCTGCAGAAACGCCCCCCTGAGGATCACGCAGCAGATTGCGCCCGCTGCGCACATAGCCGCCCTCCACTCCGATCAGCGGGAACAGCGTGGGGAACATGTCGGCATGGCCGGCGGGCAACCGGCGCTGCGGCCCGCAGGCCAGTCCCTCGCCCCAGAGGACGAAGGGCACCTGGCTTATCAGATGACGACGCTCGGGCGTCGCATAGAGGCCGAAGCTGCGCACATTGTGGTCTCCCGTGGCCGCGATCACCGTGTCGCGCGCCAGCGGACCACGCCGCACCTCCTGCACCAGACCACCCAGCAGGTCGGTGGCGTAGTGCCAAGTGTCCAGATTGGGCCAGAGGTCCTTGGAGTTGCGTTCGCCGCCCCAGCGCGCCTGGTCACGTGGCACACGCCGGTGATCCGGCGGCAGGTCATAGGGCGGATGGTTGGTGGCCGTGAGCACGAAGACGAAGAGCGGCTGCGGTTGCGGCTCCTTGAGGCGCTGGCTCAGGTAGCGGAACACATAGTGGTCCCAGACCCCCCAGATGCCCATCTGCGCATCGGGGTAGGTGCGCTGGAGAAAGCTCGCGTCGATTACCTCGTCGAAGCCCTGGGTTCTGAGCACGCGGTCCAGCCCGCGCCAGCCGGCCTGGGCCGAAGTCACGAAGACGGTGCGATAGCCGGCCTGCTTGAGCAGCAGGGGCACAGCCCAGGGTATGGGTCGCTGCCCTTGCACGCCCAGTGTCAGCGGCGTGATGGGCGTGGAGAACAGGATGGCTTCGAGCGAAGGGTGCGTACCGGGTTGGGCCGCATCGAAATTGGAGAAGTGGCAGGCTTGGCTCAGCGTGGGCGCGAGACGGCCCAGCACATTGAAGTGCTTCTCGTCGTGGTAGAGAAAGGGCTCGGCGCTCCAGGACTCCATGAGGAAGAAGAGCAGATGCTTGCGTTGGCCCGGCACGGGCGTGCTGCCTTGGGCGAAGAGGGCCTGGCGCACCTCGGCCTCGGTGCCCGCAGGCAGGCCCAGCACACGCGCGGCCTCCTGCGGCGTACCGTAGCCCAGCTGGCGCAGACCCAGCAAGGGATCGCTGAAGTTCTGCGAGGCCTTGCGGCCGTCCCAGGCGAACTTGAGCGCAATGACACCGTTGGGCACCATGTCGTTGAGGAACTGCGAGGTGGTGACCGTGACGTTCTGACGCCCCAGCGCCATGGCGCGCAGCGTGCCCTTGGTCGTCAGCACCAGCAGGAAGAGCCCCAGCAGCACGCCCATCAACACGAGCAGCGCCGGCACGCGCCGGATCGCGATGGCCGCGTTGAGGCGCAGGCTCAGCGCCGCGTAAAGCTCACGCCTGGCCGCCATCGCTGCCCAGCTCGCCCCGGCAAGCACGGCCAGCGTGAGCAGCACGGGGAAGTCGCTCCAGATGGTCTGCAGGATGGCTTGGGTGTCGTCCTCGAAGAAGCCGAAGACCACCGGGTCGATGGGCGTCTTGTAGAAGCCGTAATAGTGCAGGTTGATCAGGCTGGCCGTCACGAAGACCGTCGCCAGCACCCCCGCGGGCGCGCCATGCCAGCGCGGTGGCAACAGCATGAAAACGGGCCAGAGCAGCAGGGCCGCGGCGGCGCAGACCTTGAGGTCGAAGCGCGCGCCCTGGTAGACCACGGCCCAGAGATCAGATGGCGCCAGGTCCAGCCCCTCGGGCCAGTGCCAGGCCATCTGCGCCAGACGCAGCAGCGACAAGACCAGGGCCACGCACAGGACCAGCGCCCAGGACTGCAGCGTGGTCGAGGCCAGCCGGGCCAGCCAGCGCCGGCCGCGAGAAAGTTCAGAAACTTGCATGCCCGACATTGTCCGGGCAAAAAGGGCCGCTTACATGGTCTCGGCGAAAAGCTCTCGACCGATCAGCATGCGTCGGATTTCGGAGGTGCCGGCCCCAATTTGGCTGCGGCCGGCGGTCGGAGCCTTCACGTCTGCTGCGCGGACATGAGCCTGCGCCGAATTGGGGCCCCTGGCCGTCACATCGTCTCTGCGAAAAGTTCTCGTCCTATGAGCATTCTTCGTATCTCCGAGGTGCCAGCCCCAATTTCATACAGCTTGGCGTCGCGCCACAGGCGGCCCAGCGGGTATTCGTTGATGTAGCCGTTGCCGCCGTAGATCTGCACGCCCTCGCCCGCCATCCAGGTGGCCTTCTCGGCGCACCAGAGGATGACGGAGGCGCAGTCCTTGCGGACCTGGCGCACATGCTCGGCGCCCAGCAGGTCCAGGTTCTTGGCCACGGTGTAGGCGAAGGAGCGGCCGGCCTGCAGCACGGTGTACATGTCGGCCACCTTGCCCTGGATGAGCTGGAATTCACCGATGCTCTGGCCGAACTGCTTGCGATCGTGGATGTAGGGGATGACGTTGTCCATGACCGACTGCATGATGCCCAGCGGGCCACCCGTGAGCACGGCGCGCTCGTAATCCAGCCCGCTCATGAGCACCTTGGCACCGCCGTTGAGCGTGCCCAGCACGTTCTCGGCCGGTACCTCGACGTTCTGGAACACCAGTTCGCCCGTGTGGCTGCCGCGCATGCCCAGCTTGTCGAGCTTCTGGGCGATGGAGAAGCCCTTCATGCCCTTCTCGATCAGGAAGGCGGTGACGCCGCGCGCGCCGAGCTCGGGCTCGGTCTTGGCGTAGACCACCAGGGTGTCGGCGTCGGGGCCGTTGGTGATCCAGAACTTGCTGCCGTTGAGCAGGTAGTAGCCGCCCTTGTCCTCGGCCCTGAGCTTCATGCTGATCACATCCGAACCGGCTCCCGGCTCGCTCATGGCCAGCGCGCCCACGTGCTCACCGGAAATCAGCTTGGGCAGGTATTTCTTGCGCTGCGCCTCGTTGCCATTGCGCTTGATCTGGTTCACGCACAGGTTGCTGTGCGCGCCGTAGCTCAGGCCCACCGAGGCGCTGGCGCGGCTGATCTCCTCCATGGCGATCATGTGGGCCAGATAGCCCATGTTGGCGCCGCCGTACTCTTCGCCCACGGTGATGCCCAGCACACCCAGATCACCCATCTTGCGCCAGAGGTCCATGGGGAACTGATCATTGCGGTCGATCTCGGCCGCGCGCGGGGCGATCTCGGCTTGCGCGAATTCGCGCACCGCGTCGCGCAGCGCGTCGATGTCTTCGCCGAGCTGAAAGTTGAGTCCGGGCAGGTTCATGGAAGTCTCCGTCAGGGTTTGGGCTTACTTGCCGTTTTTCTTGTCGAGCTTGGTCAGCAGGGCACGGGCCTCTCGCTGGTGGGCCTTGACCTCGTCGAGATTGGCCTGCAGGTCGGCCATCTGCTGTTCAACCTGTTCGCGGTGCGCGCCCAGCACGTCGAGGAATTTGCGCAGCTGCGGCCCGGTGTCGCGCGGGCTGTCGTACATGTCGATGATGTCCTTGGCCTCGGTCAGGCTCAGACCCAGACGCTTGGCACGCAGGGTGAGCTTGAGGCGGGTGCGGTCGCGCCCGCTGTAGACGCGGATGCGCCCGCCCGGCCCGCTGCGTTCGGGCTGCAACAGACCCATGTCTTCGTAGAAGCGGATGGCGCGCGTCGTGAGGTCGAATTCCCTGGCCAGATCGCTGATGGTGTAGGTCGTGGACATGAGGTGCACATGCAGTAGTAAAGGCGACAGCGTCACGCCAAGGAAGCTCCTACAATGACCTGCATCCATTGACGTTTACGTAAACGTCAATTCTGGCACAAAGATGAACGAACTCGAACGCGAACTGCACTACCCCCTGGGCGACACCCTGCCTGCCCCCGGCACCACGCTGGAGCTGGCCCCCGGCGTGCGCTGGATCCGCATGGCCCTGCCCTTCGCGCTGGACCACATCAACCTCTGGCTGCTGCGCGACACCCTGGACGGCCGCGAAGGCTGGACCGTGGTGGATTGCTGCATCAGCCGCGACGAGGCGCGCAGCCAGTGGGAGCAGATCTTCGCCAACGAATTCGAGGGCCTGCCCCTGCTGCGCGTGATCGTCACGCACATGCACCCGGACCACATCGGCCTGGCCGACTGGCTGTGCGCGCGCTGGAGCACGCCTGAACACCCCTGCCGCCTGTGGATGAGCGCCACTGACTACAACCTCGCGCGCATCGGCTCAGCCGGCAGCAACGGCTTCGGCGGCGACAGCGCGGCGCTGTTCTTCGCGGCCCACGGCCTGCGCGATCCCCTGTCCATGGAAAAGATCCGCGAGCGCGCGAGCTACTACCCCACCCTGGTGCCGGGTGTGCCGCGCCAGTACCGCCGGCTCATGGACGGTGACGTGCTAACCATCGGCGGGCGCGGCTGGCGCTGCATCAGCGGCCACGGCCACGCGCCCGAGCACATCGCGCTCTACTGCGCGGACCTGAACCTGCTGATCGGTGGCGACATGATGCTGCCGCGCATCTCCACCAATGTCAGCGTCTTCGACATGGAGCCCGAGGCCAACCCGCTGCAGCTCTTCCTGCAGTCCATCGACAAGTTCAAGACCCTGCCCGAGGACACGCTGACCCTGCCCTCGCACGGCAAACCCTTCACGGGCCTGTACCAGCGCATCCGCCAGCTGCACGACCACCACCGTGACCGCCTGGCCGAGGTGATGGAGGCCTGCACGGAAAAACCCTGCAGCGCCGCCGATGTGATGCCCGTGCTCTTCAAGCGCAAGCTCGACCTGCACCAGACCACCTTCGCCATGGGCGAAGCCGTGGCCCATCTGCACGCGCTCTGGTTCGAAGGCAGGCTACAGCGCAGCCGCGATGCCGAGGGCGTCTACCGCTTCAGCCCGGCCTGATCGGCCCGCCTGGCCCGGCTGCCAGGGCCCCTACAATGCACTCTCTTGGTGCCAACGCAGGCATCCCCAACAACACCCTTGGATGTTTGAACGGAGTCTGGCGTGGTGCCACATCCTTTTTTCCATTGGCTACGTAGTTTCAAACCAGCGCCGCTGCCGGTCAGCCAGCGGGAGATCTGGCTCAGCTGCCTGGGCGCCGGCCTGGGCCTGCTCGGCACCGAGTGGATCAGTCACCTCTCCCTTGGCGAGGCCAACCCCTGGTTCATCGCGCCCATGGGTGCCTCGGCCGTGCTGCTCTTTGCCGTGCCGGCCAGTCCGCTGGCCCAGCCCTGGTCCATCGTCGGCGGCAACCTGGTCTCGGCGCTGATCGGCGTGCTCTGCGCCCACACCCTGGGCTACGGCGGCCTGGCCGCCGGGGCTGCGGGTGCGCTGGC
>CAMLNH010000144.1 GCA_946481355.1 uncultured Curvibacter sp. | reverse complement strand
GGCTTCAACGCCTTCACGGCCAGTGTCTGCAACCTCAACCCCACGAGCCGCGGCACGGTGCAGATCCGCAGCGCGCGCTTTGAGGATGCGCCGGCGATCGCGCCCAACTACCTGAGCACACCCGAGGACCGCCAGGTGGCAGCCGACTCACTGCGCGTGACGCGGCGCATCGTGGCGCAAGCGGCCATGGCGAAATACCAGCCCGAGGAATGGAAACCCGGCGTGCAGTACCAGAGCGACGAGGATCTCGCGCGCCTGGCCGGCGACATTGCCACCACCATCTTCCACCCCGTGGGCACCACGCGCATGGGCCGCGCGGACGACCCGATGGCCGTGGTGGACCCGCAGCTGCGCGTACGTGGCATCCGCGGGCTGCGCGTGGCCGATGCCGGTGTGATGCCCACCATCACCAGCGGCAACACCAACTCGCCCACGCTGATGATTGCCGAGCGCGCGGCCCAGCTGATCAGAGGCTAGCGGATCCCTCGCACATAGCGCGGCGCCCCGTCATCGTCCTCAGGCGGCGAGGTGGACGGGAATCCAGCGGCTGTGTCGGAGTAACCACTACGCGGCGGGTCCCGTTCGGCCACCGGTACCTTCAGGCCCAGCGCGCTTTCGAGCTTACCGGCCCACTCCTCCAGATCGGGGTGGCCGTCCTCCTTCGCGCGGGTGCGTGCGAAGCGGATGATCTCGCGCGCGTAGTCCGCATTGGCTGCCATCCACTCGGTGTCGGTCACGCGGCCGGTCTTGCGACGCAGCAGCACGTGCAGATGGGCAGCAATCGCCACTTTTTCGCTTTCCAGCATGGATGGGGCCTCCTGTGGTGTGGGTCCGTGAAAACTCAGCTGCCCATGCGCTCGCGGTGCTGGGAGATGTCCAGCCCCGCGAGTTCGGCGCGCTCGTCCACGCGCAGGCCCACGGTGGCCTTGAGCAGCAACAGCAGCGCGGCGCTGACCACGGCGCTGTAGGCCATGACGGCCACCACGCCCACGAGTTGGGTCAGCACGCTGCCCTCGACGCCCGAGATGGCCTTGCTCGCCAGCAGGCCTGTGAGCAGCGAGCCCACGATGCCGCCGATGCCGTGCACGCCGAAGACGTCGAGGGAATCATCCGCATTGAGCAAGCGCTTGAGGCCCGTGGCACCCCAGTAGCAGGCCACGCCGGCCACCAGGCCGATCACCAGCGCGCTGCGCGGCGTGACGAAGCCTGCGGCCGGCGTGATGGCCACGAGGCCCGCGACCAGGCCCGAACACAGGCCCAGCAACGAGGGGCGCTGACGCACCATCCATTCCGCGAGCATCCAGGCCAGGGCGCCCGCAGCCGCGGCGATGTGCGTGACCGCCATGGCCAGGCCGGCACGCCCGTCGGAGGCCACGGCCGAGCCGGCGTTGAAGCCGAACCAGCCCACCCAGAGCAGGCCGGCCCCGGCCATGGTGAGGCCGAGGTTGAAGGGCTCGAAGGCTTCCTTGCCGTAGTTCTGGCGCGGGCCCAGGATCCAGGCGCAGACCAGGCCGGTCACGCCCGCATTGATGTGCACCACCGAGCCGCCCGCGAAGTCCAGCACACCCATCTGCGCCAGCCAGCCACCGGGCTCCCAGACCCAGTGCGCGATGGGCGCGTAGACGACGATGGACCACAGACCGATGAAGCAGAGCATGGCCGAGAAACGCATGCGCTCGACGAAGGCACCGACGATGAGCGCGGGCGTGATGATGGCGAAGGTCAGCTGGAACATGGCATAGACCGATTCGGGGATGGTCGGCGCCACATGGCTCACGGCCACCATGCCTGCGTCCTTCAGATACTCCAGCCCCGTGAAGCCCATGCGCCCGAGGCCGCCCAGCCACTCGCTGCCCGGCATGAAGGCCAGCGAATAGGCCAGGCCGAACCAGAGCAGGCTGACCAGGCCGGTGATGGCCGTGACGCTGGCCAGGGTGTTGATCACGCTCTTGCGCCGCACCAGGCCGCCATAGAAGAGCGCAATGCCCGGCAGGGTCATGAGCAGCACGAGGGCGGTGGAGGTCATCATCCAGGCCGTGTCGGCGCCGTTGATCTGATCCACGCCGGTCAGGCCCGGTCGGGTGAGCGCCGCCACGGGCGGTGGCGCGGGTGTCGCGGCCGCAGGCGGCACCAGATCGGGCGGCGCCTCGCTCACAGGTCTGATGACCGCCGCCGGCACGGGCTCGACCGGCGCAGGCACCTCGGCCTGCTGCGCCATCGCGCCCCAGCTCACGCAGAAGAACACCAAGCCCCAAACCCAACGTCCAACACTGTGCATTTTTCTTCCTGACTGTGGTTTCCACAGGCACAAAGCAAGGGATATGCCAGACCGGATTTATGGCCCGTAAACCGGGGAAACCCCTAGCCCTGATCGGGTCACCCTGCCTTAAATTACGTCCACTCGCTGCCGGCCCGAGAGCTGAGCATGAGAGGAACCGAGGAAGACATCTGGCTAGTCGAAGCAAAAAAGATTGATACCATCCAGAGCAGATGGCGTTCCCCAAGGCACCGCTGAACGCGGTGCCTTTTTATTTTCTGCATCCGGTTCCCATGGATTTCCTGCTCGTCACACTGGCTTCGCTGCTGGCCGGCTTCGTTGATGCCATCGTGGGCGGCGGCGGCCTCGTGCTGCTGCCCGCCCTCTTCGCCACCTACCCGGCCGCCCATGCGGCCACCCTGCTGGGCACCAACAAGTCCGCCTCGGTCTGGGGCACGGCCTTTGCCTCGGTGCAGTACCTGAGACGCGTTGAACTGTCCTGGCGCACGATGCTGCCGGCCATGGGCCTGTCCTTCGCCGGCTCGCTGGCTGGGGCCTGGATCGTGACCCTGGTCTCGCCCGATTTCCTGCGCAAGCTGCTGCCGGCCGTGCTGCTGCTGGTGCTGGTCTACACGCTGGTGAAGAAGGAGCTGGGGCGCCACCATGCGCCGCGCTTCGCCGGCCGCCAGGAGCTGCTGGCCGCGGGCTGCGTGGGCCTGCTGATCGGCTTCTACGACGGCTTCTTCGGCCCGGGCACAGGCAGCTTCTTCGTTTTTCTTTTCGTACGCTGGCTGGGCTATGACTTCCTGCACGCCTCGGCCGGGGCCAAGCTGCTCAATCTGAGCAGCAATCTGTCAGCCCTTCTGCTGTTCACGCTCAAGGGCCATGTCTGGTGGCACCTGGCGCTGCCGCTGGCGCTGGCCAATGTGGTCGGCAGCCTGCTGGGCACGCGGCTGGCACTCAAACACGGCGCGGGCTTCGTGCGCGGCGTCTTCATCGTCGTGGTGCTGGCCCTGATCCTGAAGACGGGCTACGACGCCTTCATGCGCAGCGCCTGAGCTCGAGAACCCGTGAAGAAATCGTAGCGATCGGGTCGCGCAGTAGATTTATTCGCGGGCTCTCAAGGCAGCATGAAGGTGATGTTCTCTTTACCCTTGGGCGGCCAGGCCACCTCGGCCGCGAGGCGCGGCTTGCCCAGCGGCGTGGCAGCCTTGCCCTGGCTCACGGCGGCCAGGTCCTGCTCGCTCGGGTACTCGCCGAGCAACCAGTAGTCGAACACGCGCCGGGCCATGGGCGCAGCGTGCTCGGCGCCGAAGCCCGAGTTCTCCACGATCACGGCCAGCGCGATCTGCGGCTTGTCAACGGGCGCAAAGGCCATGTAGAGCGCGTGATCGCGCTCGTGCTCTTCCATCTTCTTGGCGTCGTACTTTTCCTTCTGGCCTATGGTCACGGCCTGGGCCGTACCGGTCTTGCCCGCGCTCAGGTACTTGGCGCCCAGGAAGGAGCGCACCGAGGTCCCTTCCTGCGTGACCGCGGCCAGGGCCTTGCGTACCACGGTCAGGTGCTGGGGCTTGTAGCGCAGATCCTGCGACGGTTGCTTGGCCACAGGCACCACGGCCTGGCTGCCGGCGGCCTGGGTGCCCAGGGTCAGATGCGGGATGTGCTTGATGCCGCCGTTGGCCAGCGTGGCCGTGGCCGAGGCCAGCTGCAGCATGGTGAAGGTGTTGTAGCCCTGGCCGATGCCCAGCGAGATGGTCTCGCCCGCGTACCACTTCTGCTGCTCGGGTCGACGGTAGAAGCGGCGCTTCCAGTCCTGGCTGGGCAGCACGCCGCGCACCTCGCCCTGGATGTCGATACCCGTGAGCTGACCGAAGCCCAGGGGTTTCATGAAGTCGTGAATGGCGTCCACGCCCAGATCGTTCGCCAGGGAGTAGTAATAGACGTTGCTGGACTTGACGATGCTGCGGTGCATGTCCACCGGCCCCAGGCCGTGGTCGCCATGGCTGCGGAAAACGTGGCCGCCGAAGAACCAGGAGCCGTTGTCCTGGGTGATCTGGCTCGGGGTGCGCTTGCCGGTCTCCAGCGCCGCCAAGGCCATGAAAGGCTTGTAGGTCGAGCCCGGCGGGTAGGTACCGCGCAGGGCGCGGTTGAGCAGCGGCTTGTCGATCGATTCGTTGAGCGCCTGCCAGGATTCGCTGTCGATGCCTTCGACGAACATGTTCGGGTCGAAAGTGGGCTTGCTCACGAAGGCCAGGATCTCGCCGTTGTTCGGGTCCAGCGCCACCAGGGCGCCGCGGCGTTCGCCAAACATCTCTTCCACGAGGTTCTGCAGCTTGATGTCGATCGACAGCACCACGTTGTTGCCAGGCTTGGCCTGCGTGCTGGCCAGCTTGCGCACGGCGCGCCCGCCGGCCGAGGTCTCGACGCGCTCGAAGCCCGTGATGCCGTGCAGGTGCTTCTCGAAGCTCTGCTCCACGCCGAGCTTGCCGATGTAGTCTGTGCCGCGGTAGTTGGCCTGGTCTTCCTCGTCCCAGTCCTCCTGCTCCTTCTTCTCGGCCGGGTTGATGCGACCGATGTAGCCCACCACATGGCTGCCGAGTTCACCCCAGGGGTAGTTGCGGAACAGGCGCGCCTTGATGTCCACACCGGTGAAGCGGTAGCGCTGCACAGCGAAACGCGCGACCTCCTCGTCGGACAGGCGCGTGCGGATGGGCAGGGACTCGGCGCCCTTGGTTTCCTCCAGCAGCTTGCGGAAGCGCCGGCGGTCGCGCGGCGTGATGTCCACCAGTTCCGACAGTTCGTTGAGGGTGCGCTCCAGGTTGTCCACCTGCGAGGGCGTGATCTCCAGCGTGTAGGCCGAGTAGTTGGTGGCCAGCGGGATGCCGTTGCGGTCCAGGATCAGGCCGCGGGTGGGGACCAGGGGCACGATGGTGGTGCGGTTGATCTCGGCCTGCGCCTCCAGATCATCGTGGCGCACGACCTGCAGATAGACCAGACGGAAGAAGAGGATCAGAAAACAGCCGAACACCAGCAGCGAAATGACCAGCACGCGCGCGCGGAAGCGGTGCAGGTCGGCTTCGACGTTGCGCAGTTCGGTCATGGCGGTGGAGCCTGGCTTACAGAGGTCGGTTGGCGTCGGGGTCGGGCGCACGACGCTGCGGCAGCAGCAGCAGCAGCGTGGCCACGGGCCAGAGCATGGCCTCGATCACGGGCGCGAGCAAGAGGGACCACCCGGGGAAATGCCCGCCCACCATCATGCGCACGGCCAGTGCCACCACATGGGCGGCCAGCAGCAGGGGCAGAACCTGCAACGCCTGGCTGGCCACGGTGAACCAGAGCAGGCGGCGGTGGATGGCGATGGAGAAGAAGCTCAGCACGGCATAGGCCAGGGCGTGCTGGCCCAGCACGCTGCCCTGGTGCACGTCCATCAGCAGGCCGAAGAGAAAGGCGCCGCTCATGCCCACGCGCTGCGGCTGGTGCACGCTCCAGAACACCAGGGTGAGCGCCAGCAGATCCGGCGCCCAGGCCGCACGGCCCCAGAACGCCATGTTGAACAGCAGGTTGAGCCCGAAGGCACCGAAGAGGCTGCCCCAGATGAAGAGTGGGTTGGCTGGCAGCAGCAGCTGCTGGCCCGGACGCATGATCATCGCGCGCCTCCCTTGCCGTTGCCACCTCTGGCGCCGCCGCGCGCGGGCGGCGGATCCTGCGGACGCGCAGGCTGCTGGCCGGCCAGCGAGGGCAGCACCAGCACCTGGGTGGCGCCATCCACACGCGCCTGCGGCAGACAGTAGATCAGGGCGAAAGGTGATTCGATGCTGCGCTCGACCTTGTCCACGCGTGCCACGGGCAGACCCGGGGGGAAGACCCCGTCAATGCCGCTGGTGGTCAGCAGGTCGCCCGGCTGCACGTCGGCATTGGTGCCCATGTAGCGCAACTCCAGCACACCACCATGCAGGCTGGGCTCGCCAAAGGCCACGGCACGTACGCCGGTGCGGGTGTTGAGCACGGGGATGGCCTGCTCGGCATCGATCACCAGGGTGACTTCGGCCATGGAGGGATAGACGCGCGTGACCTGTCCCAGCACGCCCGAGGCGTCGAGCACCGGTGCGCCGGCACCGATGCCATGGATCAGGCCCTTGTCGATGATGACCTTGTGCTCGTAGGGATCGGCCGCGTCGTAGAGAACCTGGGCCGCCAGACCGGGCGTGGGCATGCGCTGGCGCAGATCCAACAGCTGGCGCAGCCGCTCGTTCTCCAGTGCGAGCTGTTCGTACTGCTGGGCCCGGGGCGACTGCAGGCGCAGCAGCTCGCGCAGCAGCTGCGCGTCATCCTGCGCGCTGCGCAGGGACTGCAGGTTGCCGAAGACATCGCGCGACCATTGCACAGGCTGCACGAGGGCCCATTGCACCGGGTAGAGCACCGAGGCGATGGTCACGCGGATGGGGCCGGTCAGCTTGAAGCGCGTGTCGGCCACCATGAGGAACAGCGCCAGCGCGCTGAACAGCATGAGCCGCGACAGGGCCGAAGCGCCCTGGCGGAAGAAGGGGGGAGGCGTTCTGTCCAGCGAACCGAGTGGCATCGCTGCGTCCGAAGGTTATTCGTTCGTGAAAATGGCGCCGAGGCGATCCATGCGTTCCAGGGCGATGCCGCAACCGCGCACCACGCAGGTCAGCGGGTCTTCGGCCACCAGCACGGGCAGGCCGGTTTCTTCGGCCAGCAGGCGGTCCAGGTCGCGCAGCAGCGCGCCGCCGCCGGTCAGCATCATGCCGCGGTCGGCGATGTCGGCGCCGAGTTCGGGCGGGGTCTGCTCCA
>CAMLNH010000143.1 GCA_946481355.1 uncultured Curvibacter sp. | reverse complement strand
CCCAGGTTGTGCGGATCGGTCACGCCGTCGAGCACCAGCAAGAGCGGCGGTTCGCTCAAGGAATCCAGCAGATCGTCCAGGGAGTGCTGCTGCGGCAGCGCCTCCACGCGCGCCGCCACCCCCTGGTGGCCATGGCTGCCCGCCAGCTTGGCCAGGCGCAGGCCGTCGGCCTCGATCAGGCGCACATTGGCTTCCTTGGCCTTCTCGATGAACTGGCGCATGCGCGCATCACGGCGCGTGGGCTCGAAATAGATCTCGATGATGGACGCGGGCGCCGTCTTGAGGCGCACGCCCACGGCGTGGAAGCCGAACAGGACTTTGGGGGAGGACATGGGGGGATTATCCCAGCATGCTACGCAGCCCTTTATTCATCAGACCTGAAAGAGTACATTTTGCGCAATACGTTTTCAAAAGAGATCATGCTTTATGCCCTGCCCCGTCGTTCCGTTCTGACTCCGCTCCTGGCAGCTGTTCTGATGACAGGCTGCGTTGGCCTCCGGGAGGAGATTCTGAGTCGACCGCAAACTTCCGTCTCGGACGGCGGATTCAGCAGGGAAGGGCAATACCAACAAGATGGTGTGCAAATTTATGTCCGGCCGGACAACAGTATCCAGACCGGGAATGGCACCAGCTGGTTTGGTTTTGACAGCATCCAGTCGTTTCGTCAGGAGCACAGAAACAACAAGGCGTTCATTCCAATTGGCATGAACGCCTTCTACATGGAGTTCTTCATACGGACCGAAAAGCCGCTAAACATTCAGCTGGATCAATTCATCCTGACCCTGGCTGACGGGACGAGAGTAAACGCAACGGCACGCACAGGCCCCCTGCCCATTTACAGCACGAGGAACTACGCATTGCCTCTGTGCAGACAAGCACCGCACCTTTCCCCAGATTCCGTTGCCAAGCTGTCCTTTGTGATCCGCCAAGAGGAGGGTATGTGCTTCATCGCCGTGTACGACGTTCCCCAACCACATCCTTCCAGCACATTCCGTCTTGATATCAGTGGCATCTACACCGATCAAGGGAAGCTGCGGCTACCGGCAATCACTTTCGAACCGAGCAAAGAGATCCGCAACACCCCATGAGAAAGCGGGCGGGCTCCTATGCCGCTGGGCTGTGGTAACTCACCCGCTCGCTTTCCCCGCCTCAATCGTGATCCGCCGCTCACACCTTGCCGCAATTCCCTGGTCATGCGTCACGAGCACCAGCGTGGTTCCCTGCTCGCGGTTCAGCGCAAACATCAGCTCCATCACCGTCTCGCCCGTCGCATAGTCCAGGCTGCCCGTGGGCTCGTCGGCCAGCAGCACCGAGGGGTGGACGACGAAGGCGCGGGCCAGGGCCACGCGCTGCTGCTCGCCGCCGCTCAGCACCTTGGGGTAGTGCCCCAGGCGCTCGCCCAGGCCCACGCGGCCGAGCATTTCGGTGGCAGCCTTGCGGGCGTCCTTGCGGCCCGCCAGTTCCAGGGGCAGCATGACGTTCTCCAGCGCGGTCAGGTGAGCCAGCAGCTGGAAGCTCTGGAAGACGAAGCCGAGCTTCTGCGCCCGCAGCGCGGCGCGCGCGTCTTCGTCCATGTTGAAAAGGTCGTGGCCATCGAGCTTGACGGTGCCGCGGGTGGGCGTGTCCAGGCCGGCCATGATGGACAGCAGGGTGCTCTTGCCCGAGCCCGAGGCACCCACGATGGCCAGAGTCTGCCCACGGGGCACCTGGAAATGGATATCGCGCAAAATGTCGAGCGTGCCGGTCGAGTCGCTCACGGACTTGACCACGTGTTCCACGGAAATGACGGGTTCGGACATGGTGTTGTTCTTTCAGTTGCGCCGCTACTGTATCGCGGCCCTGTTGCTGGGCGGTTTGCTGGGGTTATCCCAGGCGCAGACGGCGCCGCGCACGGTGCTGATCCTCGGTGATTCGCTGAGCGCCGAATACGGCCTGGCGCGCGGCACGGGCTGGGTGACGCTGCTGGAGCAGCGCCTGGCCAAGGAGAAGCCGGGCACGCGCGTGGTCAACGCCAGCATCAGCGGCGAGACCACCTTTGGCGGCCGCTCGCGCCTGCCCGCCCTGCTGGCGCAACACAAACCCACACACGTGATCCTGGAGCTCGGTGGCAATGATGCGCTGCGCGGCCTGTCGCTGGACGCCACCCGCGCGAATCTGGCGTGGATGACGCAGCAATCGAAGAAGGCTGGCGCCAAGGTGCTGCTGCTGGGCATGCAGATGCCGCCCAACTACGGGGCCGACTACGCCCGCCGTTTCGAAGACCTGTACCGGCAGGTGGCACGCAGCGAGAAAGCGGGCCTGGTGCCCTTCTTCCTCAAGGGCGTGGCTGATGGCCCGGAGCCGACACGCCTGTTTCAGCCCGACCGCATCCACCCCACGGCCGAGGCGCAGCCGCGCATGCTGGACAACGTCTGGCCTGAACTGAAGAAACTCCTCTGAATATGCCCCCTAGCTCACCAAGTTCGCGTCCCCCCGTGGGGGAGCAGCCCCCCCTTGGGGCGGCCCGGCGGGAGGTCTGATGCCCCTCTTCCCCATCACGGCCGAGGCGGCCCTGCGCGAGCTCGACCGTTACGACACCGTCATCGACGCGCGCAGCGAGAACGAATACGCCGAAGACCACCTGCCCGGCGCCGTGAACTGGCCCACGCTGAACAATGCCGAGCGGCATGAGATCGGCACCACCTACAAGCAGGTCAATGCCTTCGAGGCCAAGAAGCGCGGCGCGGCGCTGGCCGCACGCAATATCTCGGCGCACATCGAGCGCGAGGTGCTCGACAAACCCAAGGACTGGAAGCCGCTGACCTACTGCTGGCGCGGGGGCAAGCGCAGCGGCTCGCTGAGCCTGATCCTGAGCGAGATCGGCTTTCGGGTCGAGATCATCGAAGGCGGCTACAAGGCCTTTCGCCACGCCCTGCTCGAAGACATTCCGCGCCGCGTTCAGGGGCTGGACTTGCGCGTGATCTGCGGCACCACGGGTTCGGGCAAGACGCGGTTGCTGCAGGCACTGGCCGCGGCTGGGGCGCAGGTGCTGGATCTGGAGGCGCTGGCGAATCACCGCAGCTCGGTGCTGGGCGCCATCCCGGGGCTGCCCCAGCCCACGCAAAAGGCCTTTGACACTGCCATCTGGGACGCCCTGCGCCGCCTGGACCCGGCGCGCCCGGTCTATGTGGAGAGCGAGAGCAAGAAGGTGGGCAATGTGGCCGTGCCGCCGGCACTGATCGAGGCCATGCGCGCCGCGCCCTGCCTGAACCTGGTGCTGCCCGATGAAGAGCGTGTGGCCCTGCTGCTGGAGGACTACCAGCACTTCGTGCGCGATGACGCGGCCTTCTGCGAGCGCCTGGGCGCACTGACCGAACTGCGCGGCAAGAAGGTGGTGGAAGACTGGCAGGCCGCCGTGCGCGCCGGCCGCACCCAGGACGTGGTGCGAGAACTGCTGCTCAGCCACTACGATCCGGTCTACCGCCAGTCCATGGCGCGCAATTTCCGGCAGTTCGCCAACGCGCCCGAGCTGCGCCCGCGCGACCGCTCGCTGGCGGCCATGCAGGCACTGGCGGCGCAGATGCTGCAGGCCTGAGTCAGGGCGAGGCCGCTCGGGCCGGCCAGGGACCTTCCACACAACCCTGCGCCCGTGCCCAGCCCTTGAGATAGGGCCGGCGCATGGTGCCCGCGGCGATGGCTGCCGTGACCGCCTTGGAGTGGCGCTCGGCGCCGCTGAGCTTGCGCACCCAGCTGCGGAAAGGGATCACCCCGTCGACCACGGTGTTCACGGTGCTGGTCACCGTGCCCAGGGCCTTCTGCCCCACATAGCCCACAGCCTGCACCACGTAGCCAGGTTCGGCGCCCGGCGTACCGCCGGCATCGATGTCCGGGCCCAGGGCGGCGTCGAGCGCCAAGAGCTCGGCCTGCAGGGCGGCACAGGTCGGGTCGGACGGCGGTGCATAGGCGCCGCCCAGACTCGCGCGTGTGAGCACGGGCGGGATGGCGGTCTTCATGAGGTTGAGGTCGCTGAGCGGCTGGGTGGCGGTCTGCACCACGCCGGAGTCCTTGACCAGGGTCTCGGCCTGGCCACCCAGGCCGGGCTCGGGGGCCGGTGCGTCTGCGGCGCCCGTGGCCGGGGGGGCCGCGGGATCATGGGCACAGGCCGACAGCAGGACCAGCAAGACCACCGCAAGCAGCAGCCTCATGGCTGGGCAGCGTCTCCTGCGGCGGGCGCGTCGCTCCCGCCCTCCGGCGCATCGGCCTGGGGCTCGTCCGACCCCTGCCCGCCAGAGCGCTTGCGCTCGGCCTTGAGCTTGAGTTTCTCTTCCTTCTTCTGCTTCTTGGCCAGCTCTTTCTGGCGTTTCTCGTATCCGTAATTGGGGGTGGCCACGGCGTTCCTCGCGTTGAATCAATGAAAACACTCTAGCAGGTCGCCGGCCATCGCTCCACCCACCCTGGCCAGGACCGGTGTTTTCGACGGCGCCGGCGCGACAATGTGGGGCTGTGAGACCCCCGCCCATGGAACGCACCCTTTCCTGGTTGCCCGACGGCAACCCCTACAGCGCACATTACGGTGACGTCTACCACGCGCAGGCCCGCGCGCTGGCCCAGGCGCGCACGGTTTTCCTGGGCGGCTGCGGCCTGCCCATGGGCTGGGAGGACCGGGCGAGCTGCCGCATCCTGGAGACCGGCTTCGGCCTGGGCCTGAACTTCCTCGTCAGCTGGGCCAGCTGGCAGGCCGATGCGCGGCGCAGCGCCAGCCTGCACTTTCTTTCCCTCGAAGCGCATCCGGTCACGGCCGCCGACCTGCTGCAGGGCGTGCAGACCCTGCCGGCCGGTGATGCGCAGGAAGCGGCCCTGCTGTCACGCATGCAGCCACTGGCCGAGGAGCTGGCCCGCGCCTGGGCCGGGCTGCGCCCCGGCGTGCAGCACTGGGACTTCGACGACGGCCGCGTGCGGCTGAGCCTGGGCATCGGCGAGGTCCTGGAGCAGCTGCCCCAGCTGCCGGGGCCGGTGGACGCGGTCTACCTGGACGGCTTCAACCCGGCGCGCAACCCGGCCATGTGGTCGCCCGAGGTGATCCAGGGTGTGGCGCGGCTGTGCCATCCGGGCACGCGGCTGGCCAGCTGGTGCGTGGCCGGCGCCGTGCGCCAACGCCTGCAGCAGGCCGGCTTCGAGTGGCGCAAGCAGGCCGGGTTGCCTCCGAAGTGGCAGCGGCTGGAGGCACGTTATCTGGGCCCGGCGGGCCTCAGGCCCGGAAACGCCGACGCGTGAGCGCCAGGGCGATGGCCCAGGCCAGGGCGGCGTAGGCGGCCAGCACCACAAAGTGCAGCAGGGCGTCGGCCGGCCAGCGGCCCATGAAGAGCGGGCGCACCAGCTCCACGGCCTGGGTCAGCGGCAGCCAGGCCGAGACGTGCTGCAGCAGCACCGGCAGGTTCTCGCGCGGGAAGAACACGCCGCTGAGGAACATCATGGGCGTGAGGAAGAGCGTGAAGTAGTAGGTGAAGAAGTCGTAGCCCTTGGCCAGGGCGTTGAAGATCAGCGCCATGCAGCTGAAGGTGATGCCTGCGAGCAGCAGGATGGGCAGCACCAGCACGAGCATGGGGCTGCGGCTGATGTCCAGCGCCAGCATCACCCCCAGGATGGCCGTGACCGCAAAGAGGGACTTGAAGGCGGCCCAGAGCATCTCGGCCAGCAGCACGTCGCGCAGGGCGATGGGCGCGTTCATGATGCTGTCCCAGGTCTTCTGCACATGCATGCGCGAGAAGGCCGAGTACAGGGCCTCGAAGGTGGCAGCGTTCATGGCGCTCATGCAGATCGAACCGCTGGCCAGGAAGAGGATGTAGGGCACCTGCTGCCCGTCCAGGGGCACGCTGCCCACGAGCGCGCCCAGGCCGTAGCCGAAGGCCACGAGCCACATCAGCGGCTCGGCGATGTTGCCGACGAGACTGGGAATGGCGAGCTTGCGCCAGACCAGCAGGTTGCGCAGGAAGACGGGCCACCACCGCATCATGTTGTTCATCATGCGTCCTCCCGAATTTGTCGACCCGTGAGCTTGAGGAACAGGTCCTCCAGGTTGGCCGGGCGGTGCAGGCTGCGCAGCGTATGTTCATGGGCCAGGGCCTGCATCAGCGGCGCGGCATCCTGGGTGTAGAAGAAGGCGGTCTCGCCGCTAACCTCGACGCGGCTGGCCAGAGCGCGCAGCGGGCCGGTGCTCAGGGCCTGCGCCTGGCCGTTGAGGTTGGCACCGTAGACCTCGACCACATCGGGCTCCAGATGCTCCCGGATCAGCTCGCGCGGCGTGCCTTCGGCGATCTTGCGGCCGTGGTCGATGACCAGCAGGCGGTCGCAGAGGCGCTCCGCCTCGTCCATGAAGTGGGTGGTGAGCAGGATGGACTTGCCCTGCTGCAGCAGTTGCTGCAGGCGCTCCCACATCAGGTGGCGCGCCTGCGGGTCCAGGCCCGTGGTGGGCTCGTCGAGCAGCAAGAGGCGCGGGTCGTTGACGAGTGCGCGCGCCAGGCTGAGGCGTCGTCGCATGCCACCCGAGAGCTGGCCGGGCTTGGCATCCGCCTTGTGTGAGAGCGCGGCGAAGTCCAGCAACGCGGGTATGCGCGCGCGGATGTCGGCCGTCTTCATGCCAAAGTAGCGGCCGAAGACCAGCAGGTTCTCGGCGCAGGAGAAATCAGGGTCCAGCGAGTCGAACTGCGTGACCACGCCGAGCTGGGCCTTGATGGCGTGCGCATCCTCGGGCATGCGCAGGCCGAAGGCCTCCACATGGCCGCTGTCGGGGGCCGTGAGCCCCAGGCACATGCGCAGCGTGGTGGTCTTGCCCGCGCCGTTGGGGTCGATCACGCCCAGGCATTCGCCGGGGCGGATCTCGAAGCTCAGGTCGTTGACGACGGTGGACTCGCCGTAGCGTTTGACGAGATGGTGACAGCTCAGAAAGGCATCAGGCATGGCGGCAATTCTGGCATGGCCGCATGACCGGTGCCGGCCAAGGTCAAACGCCGCGTCTCAATCCAGCCATCGCACAGAGCCCCTGTAGGCATGCCAGGTGGCATGTCCCAGCCAGGGGCCGATGAGCAGCAGGCCCAGGC
>CAMLNH010000142.1 GCA_946481355.1 uncultured Curvibacter sp. | reverse complement strand
TCATCAGCACGGCCGGGTCACCCCCGGCGGTGTTGAAGAAGACCAGGTAGGTCGGTGCGTTGTCCAGGAAAGAGCTCAGCACACCCGTGGCCCAGAAGTACATGGCCGGATCCGGCGAGCCATCGGGCCGGGTCACGGCCGTCACGATGGCGCCAAAAGGTCCGTTGACACCGGCCTTGAGCATGGCGATCACGGGGATGATGGTCAGGAAAATGCCGGCAAAGAGCTTGGCCACCTCCTGCATCGGGGCCCAGGCAAACTGGTTGCGGTCGTGCACGGCGGCCGGCGTGATGCGCAGCGAGATGAAGGTGACGATGATCAGGCCGACGTCGCGCACCAGGCCCGGCAGGCCGACGTCGGTGCCGGCGATGTTGAAGACCACGGACGACTTCCAGAAACCGCTGAGCAGCACCAGGCCCACGACCACCCCCAGCAGCCAGAAGTTGACCGCTCCTTCGAAGCCGATGCGCCTGCTGTCGGGCGTGGGATCGACCGGCAGCACTTCCTCGCGCCGGTGGTAGTACCAGCTGTCCAGGGCATAGAACAGGGCCAGCAGCACGCCGACGAGGAAGAGGGTCTCGGGAAAGATGTGGCTCAGGGTCCAGAAGAAATCCACGCCCTTGAGGAAACCCAGGAAGAGCGGAGGATCCCCCAGCGGCGTGAGCGAGCCACCGGCGTTGGAGACGATGAAGATGAAGAAGATGATGACGTGGGCCTTGTGGCGCCGGTTGTCATTGGCCCGGATCAACGGGCGGATCAGCAGCATGGAAGCCCCGGTCGTGCCCATGAAACTGGCCAGCACCGCACCGATGGCCAGAATCGCCGTGTTCAGGCCCGGGCTGCCGTGCAGGTTGCCGCGGATGTAGATGCCACCGGCCACGGTGAACAGCGCGGTCAGCAGGATGATGAAGGGGACGTACTCGGCCAGCAGCGCGTGCACGAAGTTCACTGCTGCCAGCCCCGGGCCGAAGACGGCGGCGAAAGGCAGCAGAAACACCAGGGCCCAGGCTGCCGCCACCTTGCCGAAGTGGTGGTGCCAGAAATGTGGCGCGACCAGCGGCAGGACGGCGATGGACAGCAGGATGCCGGCAAAAGGCACACCCCAGAGGACGGAGAGCTGGCTTCCGTCCAGATCGGCCGCCAGGGCCAGGCCCGGGCAGGCCGCCAGCAGGGCCAGGCCCCAACGCAGTCGTTTCATTTTTCTAGCTCCTAGGATGCATCGAGCCAGCGCGTGTAGTCCTCGACGGGAATGCGCGGCGTGTGGAAGGTGTTGACGATGGCCTCGGGATCGGCATAGCCCAGGGCCATGCCACAGACCAGCATCTCCTCAGGGCCGGCACCGATGTGCGGCAGGATGATTTTCGCAAAACCATTCCAGGCCGCCTGCGGGCAGGTGTGCAGGCCGCGCGCACGCGCCGCCAGCATGAGGTTCTGCAGGAACATGCCGTAATCCACCAGCGAGCCGCGCCCCATGACACGATCGACCGTGAACATCAGGCCCACGGGCGCGTCGAAGAAACGGAAGTTGCGCTGGTGTTGGGCATGCATCTTGTCCTTGTCGCCCTTGCCGATGCCCAGCAGGCCGTAGAGCCCCCAGCCGTTCTCGCGGCGACGGTCGATGTAGGGGCTGACCCATTGCTCAGGATAGTAGTCGTAGGCCTCGCGGTACTCGGCGGCCAGAGAGGGATCCGCGCGCAGGGCGTCGTGCGCAGCGCAGACCTGCTGGACCAGGGTGTCACGGCTGGCGCCGCGCAGCACATAGACCCGCCAGGGCTGGGTGTTGGTACCGGAAGGCGCGCGTGCCGCCAATTCCAGGATCCCGTGGATCAGCTCTGGTGCCACAGGCTGCGCGGTGAAGGCGCGCACCGACATGCGCGTGCGGATAGCTTCGTCGACCGTCATGCAGGCACCGTCAGCTGTTCCAGCGCTGCACGCAGGGGCGCCGGCAGCGGCGCAGGCCGGCGGGTCTGCCGGTCCACATAGACATGGACGAAATGCCCCTGGGCTGCCGCGCTCTGCTCGCCCTGCGCGAACAGGCCCACCTCGTAGCGCACACTGGAGTTGCCCAGTCGCGCCACGCGGATGCCGGCCTCAATGGTCTGCGGAAAGGCCAGCGAGGCGAAATAGTTGCATTGCGTCTCGATGACCAGCCCGATGGTGGCGCCGCCATGGATGTCAAGCACGCCCTGCTCGATCAGCCAGGCGTTGACGGCGGTATCGAACCAGCTGTAGTAGACGACGTTGTTGACATGCCCGTAGACATCGTTGTCCATCCAGCGCGTGGTGATGGTCCGCCAGACCGGATAGGCGCTACGTGTCTCCGGCATGGGTTTTCTTGTTTCGGTGTTCATGCGCAGCCCCGATTCTGCCAGCCCCACCCAACCGCCCCCTTACAGCGCTCCCCCGCTCTGCCCAACCCATGCCGCCATGTCCCGCGCTAGGGCACAGACCCTAGAATGCTGCAAAGCAGCAAAAAGTACTTGCCATCGGCCGCTGCGTGTTTAGAATTCGTCTCATGCTGCAATGCAGCATACATTGTGCAAATCCACTCTTCTCTAGGAGATCTGTATGCTGACCGCTGAACAAGTTCTGGCCACCAACAAAGCCAACATCGAAACCCTCTTCGGCCTGACCGGCAAAGCCTTCGAAGGCGTCGAAAAGCTGGTTGAGCTCAACCTTGCCACGTCCAAGGCCCTGCTGGCCGATTCCGCCCTGCAGACGCAGGCCGTGCTGGGCGTCAAGGACCCCCAGGAACTCCTGGCCCTGCCCACCACCCTGCTCCAGCCCTTGGGCGAGAAGGCCGCCAGCTACGGCCGCGAGGTCTACGACATCGCCGCTGCAACCGGCGCCGAGTTCGGCAAGACCTTCGAAGCCCAGTTCGCCGAAGCCCAGAAGAAATTCCTGGACGTGGTCGACAGCACGGCCCAGAACGCTCCGGCCGGCTCCGAAACCGCCGTCGCCCTGATGAAGAGCGCTGTGGCTGCCGCCAGCAATGTGCTGGAAACCGCCCAGAAGTCGGCCAAGCAGGCCGCAGCCCTGGCCGAGTCGAATTTCAAGGCTGCCACGGCCAGCACGGTGGAAGCCGGCAAGGCCGCCAGCAAGAAGCGCTGAGCTTCTGGTTCAGGATAGGCCCAGATTTTCAAAGCCTTTGCGCCCAGGCTTCACAACAAGGGAAAACCCTGACATAATTCACTCATTGAAAAAACAGAGCGTTCTGTTTTTTCACCGGTTGTCTCCTCGGGTCCTTTCGTAACCAACAGGTTCAGGGATCCCTTCAAAGCCTCATCTTCGGATGAGGCTTTTTTTTCGCTTAGTTCGGTACCACCGGGGGCATAGGCCGCATGCCCGCCTCGATGGCCAGGCGCAGCTGGGGCAAGGCCTGCTGCATGGCCACGCGCCCGGCCTGGATGGCCCGGGTGCGGGCCGCAAAATCGGTCCCCGCCATACCCGTGAGCGCCGGCCGTACGATCACCAGATCTGGGCCACGCAACTCCAGCGCATTGATGCTGCGCCCCATGATGGCGAAAGTCTGCAACAGGATCTGGAACATGTCGCCCGGGACATTGGCATCCGGCGCCTGCGAGATATCGACCGCGATCACGAGCTCAGCCCCCATCTGCCGCGCCTGGCGCACGGGCACCGGTGCCACCAGGCCGCCATCCACATACTCGCGTCCCGTGATGCGCACGGGTTCGAACAGGCCTGGAACGGCGCTCGAAGCGCGCACAGCCGTGGCGATGTCACCCCGCTCGAACAGCACGCCCTGCCCGTTCTGCAGATCGGTGGCCAGGATGCCCAGCGGCACAGGCAGATCCTCGATATTGCGCCCGCCCACCTGCTGGTGCACGTAGCGCGCCAGGGCGCTGCCACGCAACATGCCGCGGTTGAACAGCGGCAAGGTCCAGTCGGTGAAGGTCGCCTCATCCATGGTCTCGGCCACGCGCTGCAGTTGCGCACCATTGCGCCCGCTGGCGTGCAAGGCAGCCACCAGGCTGCCAGCCGAGGTGCCGGTGATCAGGTCCGGCTTGATGCCGGCTTCTTCAAGCACCTGGATCACCCCCACGTGAGCGAAACCACGCGCGGCCCCGCCCCCCAAGGCCAGTCCGATGCGCGGCAAGCGCTGTGCGACCGGCTCAGCCGGCGCGGGTTGTTCGGGTGCGGGCGCTTGCAGGGCACACCCTGCCAGCAGACTCAGCAAAAGGGCCAGGCCCCAGACTTTGTAACGCAGATATCCCATGGGTTCTGTGGATTTATTAAGAATGATTCGTATCATGTATATCATCCGTAGTCTCTCTTCACCTAGCCATCACAGCCATGTTCAAACGAATGCTCACCCTTTCCGCTGCCGCCCTGCTGGCGGCTGGCCCGGCCCTGGCCCAGGATCAGGTTCTGAACCTCTACTCCGCCCGCCATTACCCGAGCGACGAGGCACTGTACAGCCAGTTCACCCGCAGCACCGGCATCCGCATCCAGCGCGTGGACGCTGACGATGCCGGCATTCTGGCCCGCCTGCGTGCCGAAGGCGCGGCCTCGCCGGCCGACGTGATCCTGCTGGTCGATGCCGCCCGCCTCTGGCGTGGTGAAGCCGAGGGTCTGTTCCAGCCCGTCAAGTCGGCGGCCCTGGACGCCGCCATTCCAGCCCAGCTCCGCAGCGCGCCCAATGCCGATGGCGCTTCGGCCTGGTACGGCTTCTCGACCCGAGCCCGCGTCATCGTTTACGACAAGGCCAAGGTCCAGCGCGATGACGTGGACACCTATGAGGAACTGGGTGACCCGAAGAACAAGGGCCGCCTGTGCATCCGCACGGGCTCGCACCCCTACAACCTCTCGCTGTTCGGTTCTGTGTACGAGCACCTCGGCGCCGCCAGGACCGAAGCCTGGCTCAAGGGCATGGTGGACAACATGGCGCGTGCACCCAAGGGCGGCGACACCGACCAGATCCGCGCCGTAGCCGCGGGCGAGTGCGCGGTGGCTGTGAGCAACAGCTACTACCTGGCCCGTCTGATGCGATCGAGCAAACCAGAGGATCAGGCCGTGGTCGAGAAGGTCGGCGTGGTCTTCCCCAACCAGACCAGCTGGGGCACGCATGTGAACATCGCCGGTGGCGCCGTGGCCAAGCACGCCAAGAACCAAGCCAATGCCATCAAGTTCCTGGAATACCTGGCCAGCCCGGCGGCACAAGAGCACTTCGCCAACGGCAACAACGAGTGGCCCGCCGCCAAGGGCGTAAAGCTGGACAACCCGGCCCTGCAAGCCATGAGCGGTGGCAGCTTCAAGAGCGAGACCATCCCGATCAGCACGGTCGGGAAGAACTCGGTCACCGTACAGCAGATGCTGGACCGCGTGGGCTTCCGCTGACCTCTGCATTTCGCACATAAGAAAAGCCGCCCTGTCTGACGACAGGCCGGCTTTTTCTTTGCCGTCAGGAAAAATCAGTCTGCCGTTGCCTCTTCGGGCTTGGCCTTGCCTTCCTTCTTGGGCAGGGGCTGGATGTCCAGCGTGACCTCGGTCTTGCTTTCGTCCTTGTCATCCAGGTCCACCGTCAGACGGCCACCGTCGGTCAGACGACCGAAGAGAAGTTCATCAGCCAGGGCACGACGGATGGTGTCCTGGATCAGGCGCTGCATGGGGCGTGCACCCATCAGCGGATCGAAGCCCTTCTTGGCCAGGTGCTTGCGCAGCTTGTCAGTGAAGGTGACCTCCACTTTCTTCTCGGCCAGCTGGGTCTCGAGCTGCAGCAGGAACTTGTCGACCACACGCAGGATGATGTTCTCGTCCAGCGCCTTGAAGCTGACCATGGCGTCCAGGCGGTTGCGAAACTCAGGCGTGAACAGGCGCTTGATGTCGCCCATCTCGTCGCCAGCCTGGCGCGGGTTGGTGAAGCCTATGGTGGACTTGTTCATGGTCTCGGCACCCGCGTTCGTCGTCATGATGATGATGACGTTGCGGAAGTCGGCCTTGCGCCCGTTGTTGTCCGTCAGCGTGCCGTGATCCATGACCTGCAGCAGCACGTTGAAGATGTCCGGGTGCGCCTTCTCGATCTCGTCGAGCAGCAGCACGGCATGCGGCTTCTTCGTGACCGCCTCGGTCAGCAGACCACCCTGGTCGAAACCGACATAGCCCGGAGGCGCGCCGATCAGGCGGCTCACGGCATGGCGCTCCATGTACTCCGACATGTCGAAGCGGATCAGCTCGATGCCCATGATGTAGGCCAGCTGCTTGGCAGCTTCCGTCTTGCCCACGCCCGTAGGGCCACTGAACAGGAAGGAGCCGATGGGCTTGTCCGCACGCCCCAGACCCGAACGTGCCATCTTCACGGCAGCGGCCAGCACCTCCAGGGCCTTGTCTTGGCCAAACACCACGCTCTTCAGGTCGCGCTCGATGGTCTGCAGCTTGCTGCGGTCGTCGTTGGAGACATTGGCCGGAGGGATGCGGGCGATCTTGGCGACGATCTCCTCGACCTCGGCCTTGCCGATGGTCTTCTTGCGCTTGGATGGCGTGAGGATACGCTGGGCCGCACCCGCCTCATCGATCACGTCGATGGCCTTGTCGGGCAGATGACGGTCGTTGATGTACTTGGCCGACAGCTCGGCTGCGGCCTGCAACGCGGCCGTGGCGTACTTGACGTTGTGGTGCTCCTCGAAGCGCGACTTCAGGCCCTTGAGGATGTCGATGGTCTCCTGCACGCTGGGCTCGACCACGTCGACCTTCTGGAAGCGACGGCTCAGGGCCGCATCCTTCTCGAAGATGCCGCGGTATTCGGTGAAGGTGGTCGCGCCGATGCACTTGAGCTGACCGCTGGAGAGCGCCGGCTTGAGCAGGTTGGACGCGTCCAGCGTGCCGCCCGAAGCTGCGCCGGCCCCGATCAGGGTGTGGATCTCGTCGATGAACAGGACGGCGTTGGGCTTGTCCTTGAGCGACTTGAGCACCCCCTTGAGGCGCTGCTCGAAATCGCCACGGTACTTGGTACCCGCCAGCAAGGCCCCCATGTCGAGCGAGTAGACATTGGACTCGGCCAGGATCTCGGGCACGTCGCCCTGCGTGATACGCCAGGCCAGGCCCTCGGCAATGGCCGTCTTGCCCACACCGGCCTCACCGACCAGCA
>CAMLNH010000141.1 GCA_946481355.1 uncultured Curvibacter sp. | reverse complement strand
CGCGCCGTACCAGTCCCACATTCTTGGTCCGGGGCGCCTTCAAGCGCAACACCTCAACCCCATCCATGGACTCCAGCTGCCATGACTGGTCAAGCTCTGGGGCCGGCACCAGCACGGTGAGGGCATGACCCTGTCGCACCAACTCCAGCGACAAGTCGCGCAATAGCACAGCCCCCGACGAGCGCAGCGGCGGAAAGACGTCACCGGTCAGCACGATGCGCATGTGGCTAGTACTTCTTCCAGATCACGCGGTTCACATAATCCGTGTAGCTGTGGATGATGCGCACCACCTTGTCTGACACATTGGGCATGCTGTAGTCCGCCACCTGACGCAAGGCACGCGATTCACCGCGTGGCTGGTCTTGCAGGATGGCCAAGGCCTGGCGCACACGGGCCACATCCAGCCCCACCATCATGACCACGGCTTCCTCCATGCCCTCCGGACGCTCATGCGCCTCGCGCAGGTTGAGCGCCGGGAAATTCAAGATGGACGCCTCCTCGTTGATCGTGCCGCTGTCGGACAGTACGGCACGCGCCGACAGCTGCAGCCGTACATAATCATGAAAGCCAAGCGGCTTGAGCAGCCGCACCTGCGGATGGAAACGCGCGCCCGCGGCATCGATACGCTTTTGCGTGCGTGGATGAGTGGACACGATCACCGGCAGATCATGATCGCCGGCTACCGCATTAAGCACCTCGACCAGCTTGGCGAAAGACTTGGGGGATTCGATGTTCTCTTCGCGGTGGGCGCTGACCACGAAATACTTCTCCGCCTGCAGGCCCAGACGCTGCAACACGTCAGACCCATCGATGCCCGACCGGTAATGCGTGAGCACCTCGCACATCGGACTGCCGGTCTTGATGACCAAGTCCGCCGACAATCCCTCGCGCAGCAGGTAGTCGCGCGCAATCGTGCTGTAGGTGAGGTTGACGTCGGCCGTGTGGTCGACGATGCGACGGTTGGTTTCCTCCGGCACGCGCTGGTCGAAGCAGCGGTTGCCGGCCTCCATGTGGAAGATCGGGATCTTGCGGCGCTTGGCCGGGATCACCGCCAGACAGCTGTTCGTGTCGCCCAGCACCAGCATCGCCTCGGGCCGCTCCTGCTCGAGCACCCGGTCGACGGCAATGATCAGGTTGCCGATCGTCTGCGCCGCGCCGGTCGAATTGGCCGCACTGTCGAGAAAGTGATCCGGCTTGCGCACGCCCAGGTCGTCGAAGAAGACCTGGTTCAGTTCATAGTCGTAGTTCTGGCCGGTGTGCACCAGCACGTGCTCGCAGTACTGGTCCAGGCGAGCCAGTACCCGTGACAGGCGGATGATCTCGGGGCGCGTCCCCACCACCGTCATGACTTTGAGTTTTTTCAGCGGCATGTCTGGTCTCTCCAATCGCGTCACAGCGGACTGTCATGAGTGTCCGGACGGCCCCGGTCAAAGATCTCGTTGGCCCACAGCATGACCACCATCTCTTCCGCCCCGGTGTTGGTGATGTCATGCGTCCAGCCGGGCACTGTCTCGACAACCTTCGGCTTGTCACCGGAGGTCTGCAACTCATGCGTCTGTCCGGTCTGCATGTGACGGAAACGGAACCGTGCCTGGCCCTTGATGACCAGGAACTTCTCGGTCTTGCTGTGGTGGTAATGTCCGCCGCGGGTCACGCCGGGGTGTGCCGTGAAAAAGGAAAACTGGCCGCAATCCGGCGTCTTCAGCATCTCCACGAAGACCCCGCGCCGGTCAGCGTGCTGCGGCACGTCGTAGGCGAACGCCTCCACGGGCAGATAGCTGACGTAGGTGGCATACAGCGCGCGCATCAAGCCGGTGCCGACACGCTCCGTCACCAGCGTGCCCCGGCTGTCGCGGAAGGCCCGGATCAACCGCGCCAGCTCGCCCACCGTCGTGGCGTACTGGGGCTGCACCGTCTCAAAACCGTCGGCACCGGTCATCGGCGCCGCGCCGTCCATGAGCTGGACAAAGCGGTCGATCACATCGTCTATGTAGACCAACGTCAGGGCCGCCTGCGGATCGTTGACTTGGATCGGCAGGTCGCGGGCGATGTTGTGGCAAAAGGTGGCCACCGCGGAGTTGTAGTTGGGTCGGCACCATTTGCCGAATACATTGGGCAGGCGCAACACATGCACCGGCACCAGGGGGTCCCGCCCCGTCAGCGCCAGCACCTCCTCGGCCTCGCGCTTGCTCCGCCCGTACGCATTGTCCTGTGCGGCCTGCGTCGAAGACGTGTACAGGATCGGGATCGGCCTGCCCGCCGACCGGGCGGCGCTGGCCACGGCCTGACACAAATCGCGCGTCAGATCGGCGTTGCCAGTCGTGAATTCCTTCGGGTCCTGCGGCCGGTTGACACCCGCCAGGTGAAAGACGAAATCCACCCCCTGCAGCAGCCCGGCCAGCTGTCCGGCCTGCTGGTCGCGGGTGTAGCACACCACCTGCACGTCACGGCGTTCCTGCAAGCGCAGCTGCAGGTTGCGGCCGACAAAGCCGTTGGCGCCGGTCAGCAGCACCCGCATGGGCTCAGTCCTCCGCGATGGCGGCTTCGCCCCGCACGATGCGCCGCATGAAATCCAGCTTGAGCAGCAGCGCCTTCATGCCCGCCACATCCAGGCGAGTCGTGTTGTGCGAGTTGTAGTCGTCCCCGTGGGTGCTCTGCGTGATCCGACGCTCCCCCTCGTCCACGAACTTGGCATAGTTCAGGTCGCGCGCATCGGGCGGCACCCGGAAGTAGTCCCCCCTGTCCTCGGCGCAGGCCATCTCCTCGCGCCCCAGCAGGGTTTCGTAAAGCTTTTCGCCATGGCGCGTGCCGATCTCATGCACGGGATGCTGCGGCTTGCCCAGCAACTCCAGGACGGCCTGGGCCAGCACCTTTACCGTGGCCGCCGGCGCCTTCTGCACGAAGATGTCCCCGTTGCGGCCATTGCGGAATGCATACAGGACTAGGTCCACCGCATCCTCCAGGGTCATCATGAAGCGGGTCATGCTCGGATCGGTGATGGTGATGGGCTTGCCGGCCTGCACCTGGTCCACGAAGAGCGGGATCACCGAGCCGCGCGAAGCCATCACGTTGCCGTAGCGCGTACCGCAGATCACCGTGCCCGTCTTCTCCAGGTTGCGGCTGGTCGCCACCATGACCTTCTCCATCATGGCCTTGCTGATGCCCATGGCATTGATGGGGTACACCGCCTTGTCGGTACTCAGGCACACGACGCGCTGCACACCGGCGGCAATGGCCGCCTCCAGGACGTTTTCTGTGCCCATGACGTTGGTCATCACCGCCTGCATCGGATGGAACTCGCAGGACGGCACCTGCTTCAGGGCGGCCGCATGGAAGACGAAATCAACCCCGCGCATGGCGCCTGCGACGCTTCGGGGATCGCGCACGTCGCCGATGTAGAACTTCAGCTTCGGACTGGCGTAGCGCTTGCGCAAGTCGTCCTGTTTTTTTTCGTCGCGGCTGAAGATGCGGATTTCCTCGATCTCCGTGTCGAGGAAGCGCTTCAGCACCGCCCCGCCGAAAGACCCCGTCCCACCGGTGATCAAGATCGTTTTGCGCGCAAATTCATTCATATCAGACCGCCTTGATGACTTTCTTGAGCTGTTCCTTCAGCGCCGCGGGCAGGAGATACTGCACCAAACGCTGGGACTTGATGCGCCAGACCGGGCGCATGCCCGCCTTGAAGCCGGGCCTGAGCCCCCTCACCTCAGCCAGAATACCCGTCAAAGTCCGTTCATAAGCCCGGTACGCGGCGTCTGGCTCAGGCCCCATGGCAGTGTAATAAGCTGACAAGCGGTCGAACTTTCCATTCGACAGCAGCTGGAATTGGTGGAAATGGAAGAAGACCAGCGGCTGACCTTCGACTGTGATCCCCCCGGCCTCGTCCTGGCCAAACCGGTATTGTGCGTAATTCCATGGCGCAATGCCCGCGCCGGCATGCTGCAATATATGCACCGTCTTGTACTGCGCGGGCCACTTGTCCAGATATTTCTGGTCGCCCATGCGGTCCTCTTCCAACCGGTAGAAACACCATTCGATGCACTGCTCGCGCCAGCGCCCCAGGCAGGCGAGCCCCTCTTCGTCCCGACGAAAACTCACCCACTCCACGCAAAAACGCCCCTTGACCTCCAGATGCCTGAGTCGGGGCGTGAAGCGGTGCTCGATGATGACGATCGACGCGTCGCCGATCTCGTCGAACAGCGGCTGTACGGACGAGTAGAAAAACAGGTCGGCATCCAGGTAGGTGATGAAGTCAATTTCCGGGTGGCGCTGCAGCACATGCCAGGGTAGACAGGGCGACAGAGTCCAGCAGTATTCCGCCACGCTGCGACCGGGCTTGACAGCCAGCAGCGCCTCATCTTCAACCTCCGGCAGCGACAGGCAGGTCACATGCGGCAGATCGAGCTGCTTCAGGATCTCGCGCGTCTGCGCATCCATGCACAGCACGTGCACGTGCGCGTCGGGGCAATGTTGCTTCAGGGTGCGCAGCATGGCCACGCCCTTGAGCAGGTAGTTGCTGTCGAACAGCGTGCAGAAGTGATGCATGGTCAAGTGGCTATTTTCCGGCACACATAGGTGCGAGTAGCACTGCCAACCCCCTGGCTTGTCGTCTCGTCCAGCGTATAGGTGGCCAGCAGCTCCAGCCCGCTGTCTGCCAGCAGCCTCAGGAACTCCGGCTCGTTGAAGTGGATTTCGACCGTTTCCACGCCGTAGGCCAGCTTTCGGTAATACTTGTTGGGTTGCCCCAGAACCACGGGGGTTCGGTGGAATACGGCATACCGGCTCGCTACCCTCGCTGTTTCTGCCACGGCAGTTTTGTACTCCGGGATATGCAGCAGGCAGCCGCCCGAGATCACCACCTCGAACGAGTTGTCTCCATGCTTGAGCGCCGTGGCATCCTGCACATCGAACCGTAGATCTGGATACCGCTTGCGGGCCAGCGCAATGAAGGCATCGGAATAGTCACACCCGGTGTACGACACCTGAAGGCCGGCAATTTCAAACACCTCGGAGTAATATCCGCTCGAACAGCCCACTTCCAGTACCGGCATCGGATTGCTGCAATCGCCCAATCCCTTCAAGGCTCGGATCAAGACATCGAAATGGTCAACGCCTTCACCGCGCCGGAAAACATTGATCTGTTGGTCCACGAGTTCACGCTGCTTGGCGGGTATGTCATCGGACGTCCATGCCATCCGCAGCCTGGCCGACTCACTGCCTGCCTCGGCGTCCCGCATCTCAACGTATCTGGACGAGGCCCACAGCGACGGAAAAACACGCTGCATAACCTGCTTAAGCAATGCCTTCAGCCTCGGAAAGCGGTTGACGACCCTGCGTAATATTGCTTTCATTTCCTGATTCCTGACAGATGGCGGTCCAGAATCGGCACCAGCTCCTCCATGCGCTGCTTGTAGGTATGCTCCCGCAGCGTACGTGCCTGTCCGGCTCGCGCAATGTCACGCGCCGCCTGCGGATGGGCAATGTAGTAGGCAATCAGCTCGGCTGCCTCTTCCGGCGAGGAGTAGGCCACGACCTCCTTGCCAATTTCAAACAACTCGCCCAGATTATCCTTGCGGTCCGTGAGCAGCATGGAACCGACCCCCGTTGCCTCGTACAGGCGCATGTTGTTTGCGTAGTTTTCCGCGACATTGATGTGCCGGTTCAGTGTGATGCGACTGCGCGCCAGAGCCCGGTACATGTCTAGCCCCCAGACTTCGCCGTGGTGGCGCGCCACGATGGGCGAATTCCGGTTCAGACTGCCAGCCCCGTAGCCAAAGAACTCGATCGGCGTGTTCCGGGCGAGATACTCCAGCATGGGCAAGGCCTTGCCATGGTGCCGGCTGATGCCGCCCACAAAGCTCACGCCCACATCCTGCTCGACGCTGCCGAGCAACTGCAGCACCCGGGGGTCAAAACCGATGCGGAAGTATTCGGAAGCCACCCCCAACGTGCGCAGACGTGGCACAAAGTGGGGAAAGGACGTGAGAATGAGGTCGTAGCTCTTCAGGTAAGGCTCTGGCGGCAGTGGACTGGCAATCTGACCCACAATGAGCCCGACATGGGGCCGCAACGCAGCAAGCGCCTTGGGCGAGAAGAACCAAAGGTCCTGGCAGTAAAGGACTTCGGGATTGAAGGTCTTGACCTGCTCGATCGCTATCTCCGCCAGCCCCGGCAGACCTGCGAGCCATGGTCCGAGCAGCGGCAAACGCCTGAGCCGGTGGGGCACCCTCAAAGCCAGGGCGCTGTATGCAATTTGATTCTCACACGCCCACGACTCCTGCAGCGGGGCGCAATTGACGATCAGATCCTTTGCGTCATGCCCAAGCTCTCGCAGATGCCGTGAGTAGAAATCAGAAGTGCCGAAGCAGGACTCAAGCAAAACCTTCTTCTGCTCATCATGCCGGGCTGCGGCCAGCCCCCCTGTATCCCGATAAACCGCCTTCAAGTAGGCCGGGTAATAGGTGTCGACTATTGCGATCTTCATGCTGCTTGTGCCCGTTTGTCTCAGCGCGGAGAAACAGCCGCCGCCAAGATCCGAAATGGCAGGGTCAGTCGCTGCCATCCGCTGCTGGCCTCCCACCAGAAACGCAACACTGCCGGCAGGTACGTGGGGGATCTGACTGAAAAAAACCTCTCCTTGATATTTCTTCCTCGGTAATGCACACCAAACTCTTCAGAAGAGTAGACGGCGGCAGCATTGCAGACATACAGCCCCCACCCTGCCGCCTGCACACGGACGGCCAGTTCATAGTCTGCAAGATAGTGGGGCACCCACCAGGGATGCATCCCCTGCACAGCCCGCAGTGCGGCAACCGGAAACAGGACGCCTCGCCCACTGAGTGCATCGACGCGCGTCACCTCTTCATCACTTGAGACGTCGCCCACTTTGGCACTCAGGACATCCTGAACACCCAAGCCCCAGGCATCAATTCTTGGTCCAATCGACAGCAGTCGGTGCGGCGGCCTGACATCCCGGATCACACTGCCCACGGCAGCTGGCGCGAGCCTTCTACGCGGTGATTTCGCTGCTGTTCCACGTCGATTACGACTACCGCGTCGGCAACTTCCGCCTGCTGACCCGCCGCGCCGTCGATTACTTCCGCCTGCACCGCGAGCGCATG
>CAMLNH010000140.1 GCA_946481355.1 uncultured Curvibacter sp. | reverse complement strand
CGGTGTGGATGGTGACGACGATGTCGTCGCAGTGGCCGGCCAGCGCTTCGTCGATCGAGTTGTCGACCACCTCGAACACCAGGTGGTGCAGGCCGGTGCCGTCGGAGGTGTCGCCGATGTACATGCCCGGGCGCTTGCGCACCGCTTCCAGGCCTTCGAGGATCTGGATGCTGCTCTCGCCATAGCCGGCGGACTGGTCCTGTGCAGGCTTGCTTTGGGGTTGGTCGGGCTGCTGGTTCTGGTCGGTCATATCCACTCACTTGCCGGGCCTGCGGTCGCTCGCACGGCCATAAGAAACGCTGAAGCGGGCCGCAGCCCGCTTGGAATTCAGTCGTTCAAGACTGATCGAGGACGTCAGATCCTCATCGGCATCACGACGTACTTGAAGCCACCCTGCTCCGGAATGGTCACCAGGGCGGAGCTGTTGGCGTCGGCCAGCGACACGGTCACCATGTCCTGGCTCATGTTGGCCAGCGCGTCCATCAGGTAGGTCACGTTGAAGCCGATTTCGATGGTGTCGCCGCCGTAGTCGATCTCGAGTTCTTCCTTGGCTTCTTCCTGCTCGGCATTGCTGGAAGCGATGCGCAGGGTGCCCGGCTCGATGTTCACCCGCACGCCCTTGAACTTCTCGCTGGTCAGGATGGCGGCACGCTGCAGGCTGGCCAGCAGCGGCGCCCGGCCCAGCGTCACGTGGTTCTTGTGGTTCTTGGGGATCACACGGTTGTAGTCGGGGAACTTGCCCTCGACCAGCTTGGTCACGAACTCCATGCCACCGAAGCTGAACTTGGCCTGATTGCTGGCGAACTGCATCTCGATCGCACCCTCGTTGTCGCTGAGCAGGCGCTGCATCTCCAGCACCGTCTTGCGCGGCAGGATCACTTCCTGTTTGGGCACTTCCACATCCAGTGTCGCCGAGGAAAAAGCCAGGCGGTGGCCGTCGGTCGCCACCAGGCTCAGCTGTTTGCCTTCGGCCACGAAGAGGATGCCGTTGAGGTAGTAGCGGATGTCGTGCACGGCCATGGAAAACGACACCTGACCCAGCAGATCCTTGAGCGTTTTCTGCGGCACGCTGAACTTGGGACCGAAGTTGGCGGCTTCCTGCACCAGCGGGAAATCCTCGGCCGGCAGGGTCTGCAGTGTGAACTTGCTTTTGCCGCCCTTGAGGATGAGCTTGTTCTGGCTCGATTCCAGCGACACCGTCTGATCCGCCGGCATGGTGCGCAGAATATCGATGAGCTTGCGCGCACCGACCGTGGTGGTGAAATTGCCGGTGTCGCCATCGAGCTCGGCCGTGGTCCGGATCTGGATCTCCAGATCGCTGGTCGTGAACTGCAGGGCACTACCCGTCTTGCGGATCATCACATTGGCCAGGATGGGCAAGGTGTGGCGACGTTCCACGATGCCGGAAACCGACTGGAATACGGAAAGGACTTTGTCTTGTGTTGCCTTCAGGACGATCATGTTGCCAACCTCTTCCTTATTTTCTCTATTTCAAATTAGTAGTAGTAGTTAAAGCACGCGACTTTCTGTGGACAGCCGCATTTTCCCTTTTTTTATCAAGCACTTGAGCACGGTAGAACCCTGTGTGCACCGGCTCTGGAAACAGTCTGCTGAACATGCATAACTTGTTCTTGGAGTGCCGAGCTGTGGATAAGTGCTGACTTGTGCCAGAACTATCCCCAGGGTTGTCACGTCATCCTCACTGATCGGGAAAATGCTCCTTCCTAGCCTTTGAGGGTCTGCTCCAGCACATGCAGCTGCTGGTTCAGTTCGGTCAATTGCTGGCGTTCCGCCGAAATCTTGCGGACCGCGTGCAGTACGGTGGTGTGGTCGCGCCCACCAAACAGCTCGCCGATCTCGGGCAGGCTCTTCTGGGTCAGCTCCTTGGCCAGGTACATGGCGATCTGGCGTGGGCGGGCAATGCTGGCAGGCCGCTTCTTGGAATACATGTCGGCGACCTTGATCTTGTAATAGTCGGCCACCGTCTTCTGGATGTTTTCCACCGAGATCTGTCGGTTCTGGATCGACAGCAGATCGCGCAAGGCCTCACGGGCCAGCTGGATGGAGATGTCTTTCTGGTTGAAGCGTGAATAGGCCAGGATCTTGCGCAAGGCGCCTTCGAGCTCGCGTACGTTGGAGCGCACGTTCTTGGCCACGAAGAAAGCTACTTCCTCGGGCATCTCGGCGCCTTCGCTGAGGGCTTTGTTGATCAGGATGGCGACCCGCATTTCCAGCTCGGGCGGCTCGATGGCCACGGTCAGGCCGGAATCGAAGCGAGAAACCAGGCGTTCATGGATGTCCAGCAGACCCTTGGGATAGGTGTCGCTGGTCATCACGATGTGCGACTTCTTGGCCAGCAGGGCCTCGAAGGCGTTGAAGAACTCCTCCTGGGTGCGGTCCTTGTTGGCGAAGAACTGCACATCGTCGATCAGCAGCAGATCCAGGGAATGGTACTTGTCCTTGAACTCGTCGAAGGTCTTGCGCTGATAGGCCTTGACCACATCCGACACAAACTGCTCTGCATGGATGTAGAGAATTTTGGCGCCCGGGCGCTCGGCCAGCAGGCGGTTGCCCACGGCATGGATCAGGTGGGTTTTGCCCAAGCCCACACCACCGTAGATGAACAGGGGGTTGTAGAGCTGCCCGGGAGAACCCGCCACATGCATGGCTGCAGCGCGGGCCATGCGGTTGGCTGTACCCTCGACCAGGGTCTCGAAGGTCAGCGCGGTGTTGAGGCGATTCCGGTTGGCGGGCAGCACCCGCTCCGGGCTGCCCACATAGGGCTCTTCCACCGGGATGGACTCGGTATCACCCGAAGTATCGCGTGGTCTGACCTGGTTTTCCCGAGGGGTAAGCGCCAACTCAATGGGTATGGGCTGGCCATAGATCTTTTCCAGCAGGTCGGCGATCCGGTGGCTGTACTGGGCCCGGATCCAGTCCAGCTTGAAGCGGTTGACCACATACAGCGTCAGACGTGAGTAATCCTCGGCCAGTTGTGCCGTCAGGGGTTTGATCCAGGTATTGAACTGCTGCTCGGGCAGTTCCTGAGCCAGCTGGTCGACGCAAGCCTGCCAGAGGCTGGGGCCGGCATTCTGGTGGGAACTGGCCGGCTGGGTGTGGAGGGGATCCTCGCTCATGGAGAAGGATTATTGTGGATATTTGGTGCCGACGGGAGCCGGAATTGTAATTTATCAAGAATTTATCCACACCTGCCTGGAGCGCACCCGAGCTTCAGGTTCTGCATGCATGGCGTGCGCCAAGGCATTGCCGGGATTGGAAAATTTTGCGATAATTCGCGGTTTTCCCGAGGCCTGTGGCGTGCCCGGATCGCACCGCGAGGTGCTGATCGCGGAACGGACAAGCGGGCGGGACATGAACTGGGCTTTGTCGCCGCTTCGGTGGGCGCAGCCGCATGCAGAAAAATCACCGCTCTACTAGGACTTCGAGATGAAACGTACTTACCAGCCTTCCAAGATCCGCCGCGCCCGTACCCACGGTTTTCTGGTCCGCATGAAGACCCGTGGTGGCCGTGCCGTGATCAACGCACGTCGCGCCAAGGGCCGCAAGCGTCTGGCCGTCTGAGCCGGTTCATCCGGCACGCGGTCCTGAAACGGTGCGTCAGTCCGCTTGAAAGCGCACCGTGCAGGCGCGACGGCTGAAAACACAGCCCCAGTTTCAGGCTTTGCTGGCATCGACTCCCCTGGCCCGCACGGAGCATTTCGTCATGCACCGCCTGGACCTGCAGATGGGTTCCGAGATGTCCTCGCCCGCCGCGACGCCGGCCGGGCCCTTTCCTGCGGGTGGCCTGTGGCTCGGCGCCATGGTGCCCAAGCGTTGGGCACGCCGGGCCGTGACCCGCAATCTCATCAAACGGCAGATCTACAGCATCGGCGAGCGGCGTCTGGCCGCGCCCTCCGAGGCGGCCTACCTCGTACGCCTGCGGTCCGCCTATGACCGGCGGCAGTTCCGCAGTGCGGCTTCCGATCTGCTGCGCGCGGCGGTTCGCAGCGAAATTGAACAGCTGTTCGAACGCTCCTTGGGCCAGAGGCGGGTGGCGGCATGATCGCGCGCCTGCTCATGGGCCTGGTGCGTGCGTACCGCTACTTTCTCAGCCCCTGGCTCGGCTCGGCCTGCCGTTTCGAGCCGACCTGTTCCCTTTACGCGCTGGACGCCTTGCGTCGGCACGGTGCCCTGACGGGCAGCGCGCTGACCATGGGCCGCTTGCTGCGATGCCACCCCTGGTGCGCGGGTGGTCACGACCCGGTACCCGAGCAGCCCCGGCGCCTGTTCTCCGGTTTGCTTCCTTCCTCTTCTGAAAAAGAAACGACATGAACGACATCCGTCGCACCATCCTGTGGGTGATCTTCGGCTTCTCCCTGGTTCTGCTCTGGGACCAGTGGCAGATCCACAATGGTCGTCCGGCCACCTTCTTCCCGGCCCCACCGGCCAGGACCGTGCAGGTCCAGCCTGAATCGACCGCCGCCCCCGTACCGGCGGCCGCCACGCTGCCGCAAGCCCAGGCCCAGACGCCGACGCCGGGCAGCGAACGCATCGCCAAAGCGGAGCCCCAACCCGCCGTCGCGCGTGAGCGGGTCCGCGTGAGCACGGATGTGCTCCTGCTCGATTTCGACACGGAAGGCGGTTCACTGGTGCGCTCGGAGTTCCTGCGCCACCATGACCAGCAAAACCCGGACAGCAACGTCGTGCTGTTCGACGAAAGTCGCGAGCGTGTCTACCTGTCCCAGACGGGCCTGATCGCCGGCGCCACTGGTGGCAGCTTTCCTACACACAAGACCGTGATGAAGCTGGTGAGCGGCGAGCGCGAGCTCAAGGCCGGCAGTGATACCCTGGTCGTGAAGTTCGAATCGCCCGAGATCGGCGGCGTGCGCCTGCTCAAGACCTACACCCTGCATCGCGGCAGCTATGCCCTGGATGTGAAGCACGAGGTGCAGAACGTCGGCAATGCCGATGTGGCGCCGCAGCTTTATCTGCAGCTGGTGCGTGACGGCAACAAGCTTGCTGGTGAGTCGGCCTTCTACTCCACCTTCACCGGCCCGGCCGTCTACACTGAAGCCAAGAAATATCAGAAGGTCGAGTTCAGCGACATCGAAAAGGGCAAGGCCGAGTTCGAGAAGACCTCCCCCAATGGCTATATCGCCATGGTGCAACACTACTTCGCCAGCGCCTGGCTGCTGGCCGAGGGCATCCAGCGCGAAATCTTCGCGCGCAAGGTGGATACCAACCTGTATTCCATAGGCATGATCACGCCGCTGGAAGCGATTGCACCCGGCCGCCGCCGCGCCGTCGAAGCGCGCCTCTTCGTCGGCCCGCAGGAGGAAAACAAGCTCGAAGCCCTGGCGCCCGGCCTGGAGCTGGTCAAGGACTATGGCTGGCTGACCATCCTGGCCAAGCCGCTGTACTGGTTGCTCGACAAGCTCTATGGCCTGCTGCACAACTGGGGCTGGTCCATTGTGGCCCTGGTGGTGCTGCTCAAGATCGCCTTCTACTGGCTCAACGCCAAGGCCTATGCCAGCATGGCCAAGATGAAGGCCATCACGCCGCGCATCACCGAGATGCGCGAGCGCCTCAAGGACAAGCCGCAACAGATGCAGCAGGAAATGATGCGCATCTACCGCGAGGAAAAGGTCAATCCCATGGGGGGTTGCCTGCCCATCATGGTCCAGATCCCGGTCTTCATCGCGCTCTACTGGGTGTTGCTGTCCAGCGTGGAGATGCGCAACGCCCCCTGGATCCTCTGGATCAAGGATCTGTCGGCCGAAGACCCCTACTACATCCTGCCCCTGCTGATGACGCTGACCACCCTGCTGCAGACGGCGCTCAACCCGCAGCCGCCGGATCCCATCCAGGCCAAGATGATGTGGTTCATGCCGCTGATCTTCAGCGTGATGTTCTTCTTCTTCCCCTCGGGCCTGGTGTTGTACTGGCTGACGAACAACATCCTGTCGATTGCCCAGCAGTGGATCATCAACACCCGCATGGGCGTGCCGCCGCAGTTCAACCTGCCGAAGTTCAAGTAAGCCGACGTCACAAGGGCCGCAACTGCGGCCCTTGTTCTTCCGGCCTGGCCCCAGAGACAATCGCCGCATGCTGGCCCGCCATCAGGAACCCATCGTTGCCATCGCCACAGCCCCGGGTCGCGGGGCTGTGGGCATCGTGCGCGTGAGCGGACGCCAGCTGGGTGCCCTGGTGCGCATCCTGTGCGGCCGGGAACTGCCGCCACGCCACGCCAGCTATCTCCCCTTTCGCGACGCTGCCGGCGAGCCGCTCGATCACGGCCTGGCCCTGCATTTTCCGGCGCCGCAATCCTACACGGGCGAGGACGTGCTCGAGTTGCAGGTGCATGGTGGACAGGTGGTGCTGCAGTTGCTGCTGGCACGCTGCCTTGAAGCCGCGGCGCAGATCGATCCGGCCACGGGCCGGGCCGTGTTGCCCGGCTTGCGCCTGGCCCAGCCCGGCGAGTTCACCGAGCGCGCCTTCCTGAACGACAAGCTCGATCTGGCTCAGGCCGAGGCCGTGGCCGACCTGATCGACGCCAGTACCGAGGCCGCCGCACGCAGCGCCAGCCGCTCGCTGGGCGGCGCCTTCTCGAAGGAGATCGGCGTGTTGCGCGAGGCGCTGATCCAGCTGCGTATGCTGGTCGAGGCCACGCTGGACTTCCCCGAAGAAGAGATAGACTTTCTGCAGAAGGCCGATGCCCAGGGCCAGCTCGTGCGCCTGCAACAGCAAGTCGCGACTGTGCTGCAACATGCGCGCCAGGGCAGCCTGCTGCGTGAAGGCATCAAGGTGGTGATCGCTGGCCAGCCCAATGCGGGCAAGAGCTCGTTGCTCAACGCCCTGGCCGGTGCCGAGCTGGCCATCGTCACGCCCATCCCCGGCACCACACGTGACAAGGTGCAGCAGACCATCCAGATCGAAGGCGTGCCACTCCATGTGATCGACACGGCGGGCCTGCGAGAGAGCCATGACGAGGTCGAGCGCATCGGCATCGCACGCGCATGGACCGAGATCGAGGGCGCTGATGTGGTGCTCTTCCTGCACGACCTCACCCGCACCGCCCAGGCCGACTACCAACAGGCCGATGAGCAGATTGCGCAGGAACTGGCACAGCGTGTGCCCGCACGCGTGCCGGTGCTGGACATCTGGAACAAGGCCGATGCGGCCACGCCATCGTT
>CAMLNH010000139.1 GCA_946481355.1 uncultured Curvibacter sp. | reverse complement strand
TCTGCGAGATCATGAAGGACGACGGCACCATGGCCCGCCTGCCCGATCTGCAGCTCTTCGCCGCCGAACACGGCCTGAAGATAGGCACCATCGCCGACCTGATCGAGCACCGCAGCCGCACCGAGTCGCTGATCGAGAAAGTGGGCAGCCGAGCGCTCAACACCGCCTTCGGTGAATTCACGGCCCATGCCTACCGTGACAAGCCCAGCCAAGGCCTGCACCTGGCCCTGGTGCGCGGCCAATGGGGCGTGCAAGACACGGTGCTCGCGCGCGTGCACGAGCCGCTCTCGGTGCTGGACGCGCTGGAAACCGGGCGCGCCATGCACTCCTGGAGCCTCGATGCCTGCCTGCAGCGCATTGCCGGTGAAAACCGGGGCGTCGTGGTGCTGCTCAACTGCGGCGAAAGCGCCGAGCAGCTGCTGGCCCAGTTCGACGGCACAGCGCGCGCCAGCCAGGCCCCCGAGCGCGGCCGCATGGACCTGCGCACCTATGGCGTGGGCGCCCAGATCCTGCGCGACTGCGGCGTCCACAAGATGACCCTCATGGGCAACCCACGCCGGCTGCCCAGCATGACCGGCTACGGACTCGAAGTCACTGGCTATCTTCAGAAATAAAGGACCCACCATGTTTGGCGCCGACAAAGGCAATCTCGAACCCGGCCATGCAAAGCTCGACGGCAGCAAGCTCGTCATCGGCATCGTGCAGGCCCGCTTCAACGAGGCCATCACCAACGCCCTGGCCCAGGCCTGTCGCGCCGAGCTCGCCGCGCTCGGCGTGCAGACCAAGAACATCGACCACGTCATGGTCCCCGGCGCGCTCGAGGTGCCGCTGGCCCTGCAAGCCCTGGCCGAGAAGAACAACTACGATGCGTTGATTGCCCTGGGCTGCATCATCCGCGGCGAAACCTACCACTTCGAGCTGGTCGCCAATGAATCGGGCGCCGGCGTCACGCGCGTCTCGCTGGACTACCAGACCCCGATCGCCAATGCCATCCTCACCGTCGAGACCCTGGCGCAGGCCGAAGCACGCCAGACCGACAAGGGCCGCGACGCCGCCCGCGTGGCCGTGGAAATGGCCAATCTGCTGGACGACATTGCATGAGCACAGCCCCTGCCGCTCCCCGCAAGTCCGCAGCCAAGTCGGGGCGCAGCCGCGCGCGCGAATTCGCGCTGCAGGCCCTGTACCAGCACCTCGTGGGTCGCAACGAAACCACCGCCATCGACGCCTTCACGCGTGACCTCAGCGGCTTCAACAAGGCCGATGCTGCGCATTACGACGCCCTGCTGCACGGCTGTGTGGCCGAGGCCGAGGCGCTCGACCGCCTGATCACCCCGTTGCTGGACCGCAAGCTCGCCGAGCTCTCGCCCATCGAGCGTGCCGTGATGTGGATGGGGGCCTATGAGCTCCAGCACTGCCTGGACGTGCCCTGGCGCGTGGTGCTCAACGAGTACATCGAGCTCGCCAAGTCCTTCGGCGGTACCGACGGCCACAAGTACGTCAACGGCGTGCTCGGTGGTCTGGCACCCACGCTGCGCACGGCCGAGGTCGAAGCCGATCGCGCGGCCGGCAAGGCCCGCTGAACGCGCAGCATGAGAATCGCAGCCCGCGCGCAGAAGATCGAACCCTTCTACGTGATGGAGGTGGCCAAAGCCGCCTCGGCGCTGGCGCGTGAGGCGGCGCAGGGCCGCGAGCCCATGATCTTTCTCAACATCGGCGAGCCGGACTTCACCGCCCCGCCGCTGGTGCAGGCTGCCGCCGAACGCGCCGTGCGCGCGGGCCGCAGCCAGTACACGGACGCCACGGGCCTGCCTGCCCTGCGCGAGCGCATCAGCGCCTGGTACGGGCAGCGCCATGGCCTGGACATCGCGCCCGGGCGCATCGTCGTCACTGCCGGCGCCTCGGCCGCGCTGCAGCTGGCCTGCCTGGCCCTGATCGAGGCGGGTGACGAGATCCTCATGCCGGACCCGAGCTACCCCTGCAACCGGCATTTCGTGAGCGCCGCGGAGGGCACGGCGCGGCTCATCCCCTGCGGTCCCGAACAGCGCTTCCAGCTCAGCACCGAGCAGGTCGGCGCCAATTGGGGGCCGCAGACCCGCGGCGTGCTGCTGGCCTCGCCCTCCAATCCCACGGGCACCTCCATCGACCCCGCCGAGCTGCGCCGCATCCATGCGGTGGTAAAAGAGCACGACGGCATCACACTGGTCGATGAGATCTACCTCGGTCTGAGCTACGACGAGCGCTACGGCCAGAGCGCGCTGGCCATCGACGAGAGCGTCATCTCGATCAACAGTTTCAGCAAATACTTCAGCATGACGGGCTGGCGCCTGGGCTGGCTGGTGCTCCCGCCGGCCCTGGTGCCCGTGGTCGAGCGCCTGGCGCAAAACCTCTACATCTGCCCCAGCACCCTCGCCCAGCATGCCGCCCTGGCCTGCTTCGAGGCCGAAAGCCTGGCCGAGTACGAGCGCCGCCGCGCCGAGTTCCGGGCCCGGCGCGACTACTTCATTCCGGCGCTGAACGCGCTGGGTCTCAAGGTTCCCGTCATGCCCGACGGCGCCTTCTACGCCTGGGCTGACTGCACCGAAGCCTGCCAGAAACTCGGCGTGCAAGACAGCTGGGAACTGAGTTTTGCCCTCATGGAACGCGCCCACGTGGCCGTCACCCCGGGCCGCGACTTCGGCAACGCCGACACTGCGCGCTACATCCGCTTCTCCACGGCCAGCGCCCTGCCTCAGCTGCAGGCCGCAGTGGAGCGGCTGCACAAACTGCTGAGTTGAACCTGATGGCCTACGAACTGCCGATCCGCGTCTACTGGGAAGACACCGATGCTGGCGGCATCGTCTTCTACGCCAACTACCTCAAGTTTTTCGAGCGTGCGCGTACCGAATGGCTGCGCTCGCTGGGTGTGGGCCAGCAGGCCCTGCGTGAATCTACGGGCGGCATGTTCGTGGTCAGCGAGACCGCCGTCAAATACCATCGCCCGGCCCGTCTCGACGACGAACTATTGGTTACAGCAAAGCTTCAGGACAGTGGCCGTGCATCGATCACAATCGCCCAGCAGGCTTGGCGCAAGACGAGCAGCGAGCCTGAACTGTTGTGCGAAGGCAGCATTCGCATCGGCTGGGTGTCCGCAGCCAGCATGAAACCTGAAAGAATTCCCTCGAATATTCTGGAAGTCCTTCGATGAGCCAAGACCTTTCCATCGTCCAACTCGTGTTGCACGCCAGCTTCGTCGTGCAGGCCGTCATGCTGCTGCTGGTGATCGTGTCCATTGCCAGCTGGGCCGCCATCTTCAGCAAGCTCTTCGGACTCAAGCGCGTGCGTGAACTCAACGAGAAGTTCGAGCGCGACTTCTGGTCCGGCGCCAACCTCAACACCCTCTATGCCCAGGCTGCGCAGAAAGCGCACGCCGGCGGCCCCATGGAGCGCATCTTCGTGGCCGGCCTGCGGGAATACCAGAAGCTGCGCGAGCGACGCATCACTGATGCCGGAACCCTGCTCGACGGCGCGCGCCGCGCCATGCGCGCGAGCTTTCAGCGCGAGATGGACGTGGTGGAGACCAACCTCTCCTTCCTGGCTTCGGTGGGCTCTGTCTCGCCCTATGTGGGCCTGTTCGGCACGGTCTGGGGCATCATGCACGCCTTCACCGGCCTGGCCTCGTTGCAGCAGGTGACACTGGCGTCGGTGGCCCCTGGCATTGCCGAAGCCCTCGTCGCCACGGCCATCGGCCTGTTCGCCGCCATCCCCGCTGTCGTGGCCTACAACCGCTTCGCGCGCGACATCGACCGCGTGTCCATCGTGCTGGAGACCTTCATCGAGGAGTTCTCCAACATCCTGCAGCGCAATATCGGCACCCATCCGGCCACGCCGGCCTCGGTGCACTGAGGGGAAAACCATGCCCTCCATGGTCAGCCGCGGACGCGGACGCCGCACCATCAACGAGATCAATATGGTGCCCTTCATCGACGTGATGCTGGTGCTGCTGATCATCTTCATGGTCACGGCACCACTGATCACGCCCAGCGTGGTGGACCTGCCCAGCGTGGGCAAAGCCGCGCGCAAGCCAGACCAGGTGATCGAGGTCATCGTCGGCAAGGACGAGAGCCTGAGCCTCAAGATCGAGGACGACACGCGCCGCATCAAGCTCGCCGAGCTGGCCGCCAACGTGAAACGCGCACAGTCCGCCGCGGGCAAGGAAGCCAGCAGCGCGGTGGTCATCAGTGCCGACAAGAACGTCAAGTACGAAACCGTGGTCAAGGTCATGGACACGCTGCAGCGCGCCGGCGTGCAGCGCGTGGGCCTGTCGGTGCAGATGGTGAACTGAGGACCGGGGACCGAACGCACCGTGGAAGCCAGCAGCCGCTTCGAATTCCAGCCCCTGCAGCCGCGCCAGGGCCTGCTGCGTTCCTACGGCCTGGCCCTGCTGGTCCATGGTCTGCTGCTGGCCGCGCTGACCTGGGGCGTGAGCTGGCGCCGCAGCGACACCAGCCTCTCGGTCGAAGCCGAGCTCTGGTCCGCCGTGCCGCAACAGGCTGCGCCCAAACTCGTCGAACCGGAACCCAAGCCTGAGCAGCCAGCCCCGCCGCCGCCGGCCCCCCCCAAGGTGGCCGATCCCGGGCCGAGCGAGGCCGAGATCGCCCTGCAGCGCGAGCGCGAGCGTGAGGCCAGGGAAAAGGCTGAGCAGGAGCGCCGCGAGAAACAGCGCCTGGAACGAGAGCGGCAGGAGAAGCTGGAACGTGAGCGGCAGGAGCGCGAGAAGAAGCTCGCCGAGGAAAAGCGCAAGAAGGAACTCGAAGCCAAGCGCAAGGAGCAGCAGGAGGCGGAGCTGCGCGAGAAGCTGCGGCAGGAGAACATCAAGCGCATGGCCGGGCTGGCCAACGCCACCGGCAAGCCCACGGACAAGGGTGATGCCGTGCGATCCGCCGGCCCCTCCTCCAGCTATGCCGGGCGCATCCGGGCACGCATCAAACCGAACATCGTGTTTCCCGACGAGCTGGCCAGCAACCCCAGCGCCGAGGTCGAGGTTCGCACCTCACCCGACGGCACCATCGTGGGTCGCAAGCTGATCAAGAGCAGCGGCCACAAGAACTGGGACGAAGCCGTGCTCAAGGCCATCGACAAGACCGAGAGCCTGCCGCGCGATGTGGACGGTCTGGTGCCGTCCCCCCTCATCATCAGCTTCCGCCCCAAGGACTGAGGCTTTTCACTCCACCTGCGCCAGCGCCATCACACCGGTGGCGGTGTTGGAGATCGGGATGTGGTAGTTGCTGTGCACCGTGCGCACACCGCTGCCACCCGTGCTCAAGGCGCCGCGCATGGCCAGCCACATCAGCAGCTCCACACCTTGCGTGCCGGTCTTCTCCACCAGCTCATGGATGCTGTACTGCGTGGCCCACTCGGGGTTGCTCTGCAGGCTCTGCATAAACTTCTGATCGAAGTCCTTGTTGATGAAGCCCGCGCGCTCGCCGTCGAGCTGGTGGCTCAGGCCGCCGGTACCCAGCACCACCACCTTCTGATCGCTCTTCCAGCTGCGGATGGCCTCACCCACGGCCTTGCCCAGCGCATAGACCCGTTTGGCGCTGGGCAGCGGGAACTGCACGGTGTTGATGCAGATCGGCACCGTCAGCACCGGGCACACCTCCTGCGGCCAGAACAGCTTGAGCGGCACGGTGAAGGCATGGTCCACCAGCATTTCCTGGCAGGTCACCACGTCGAACTCCTGGTCGATCAGCTGGTTGATGATGTGCCAGCTCAGCTCCGGGTGACCGCGGTGCGGCGGCAGCGTGGGAATGCCCCAGCCCTCGTCGGCGTTGCGGTATTCGGCCGCGGCGCCCACGGCGAAGGTCGGCATCTTGTCGAGGAAGAAGTTCAGCCCGTGGTCGTTGTAGAAAACCACGGCCACGTCGGGCTTCTGCTCTTCCAACCACTGACGGATGGGCGGGAAGCCGTCGAAGAAGGGCTTCCAGTACGGGTCCTGCTGCAGGCCCTTGGCGATCGCGTTGCCGATAGAGGGGATGTGCGAGGTGGCGAGTCCGCCGATGAGTTTGGCCATGGTGATGTTCCTGTCGGTATTTACTGGAAGGCCGCTGCGCGCAGCTTGGCCTTGAACTCTTCCTTGCTCATGCCGGTCTGCAGCGCGCCCAGGTCCTGCACGTCGAGCTTGAGGATGCCGGCGAACTTGGCCAGGTAATAGACGTTGCCGCCGGCAGCCAGCAGACCCAGCACGTCGCGCGCGCGGATGGCCCGTGTTTGCTCCTCGTTGAGGCCGTAGCGCTGCATATAGCCGGCCTCGTCGGCCTTGAAAGCCTCGCGGTTCTCGGCCGAGTTGAAGGAGAAGCACATCTTGTTCAGCGCATAGCCCTTGCGGGCCTGCTCACCGTCGAAAAGGAGGGTGCCGGGGATGGGGTGCTCTGCTGCCAGCTTGTTCACATGGGTCTCCTGCTTGATGCGGATCAAAAGGTATGGCCGGGAGTATTCCGCAAGCATTGACCGCAATAAACAGGGCCATCAAGATGGAACCCATGAGCAAATTCGATCATTTGGATCTGGACGGCCACCTGCTGCAGCTGCTGCTGGCCGTGGTGGACAGCGGCTCGGTCACGGGCGCGGCGCAGCGCCTGGGCGTCACGCAGTCCGCCGTCAGCCATCTGCTCGACAAGCTGCGCACCATCACCGGTGACCCGCTGTTCGTGAAAAGCGGGCGCGGCATCGCCCCCACGGCCCGCGCCGAAGCCCTGGCGGCCGAGGCGCGCAGCCTGCTGCGCCAGCTGCAGCACTTCGCACACAGCGGCGACTTCGACCCCGCACGCTGGCAGACCACGCTCACCATCGCCGCCAACGACTTCCAGCGCGACCTGCTGCTGCCCGCGCTGGCGGCCCGCCTGCGCGCGCAGGCGCCGGGTGTGACGTTGCGCGTGATTCCCTCGGCCATTCCGCGGCTGGAGATGCTGCGCAACGATGAGTGCCAGCTCATCATCAGCCCGCGCCCACCCGATGGCGCCGACATCGTGCAGAAGCGCCTGTTCGAAGACCCCTACCGCGTGTTCTACGACCCGGCCGTGCGCGAGGCGCCACAAAGCGAAGCCGACTACCTGGCGGCCGGACACGCCACCGTGGTCTACGAGCCGCGCCGCAGCCTGGACCTGGACCAGCACCTGGCCGCCCGGGGCGTGCACCGCCGCTTTGCCGTGTTGGTGCCGAACTTCAGCGCGCTG
>CAMLNH010000138.1 GCA_946481355.1 uncultured Curvibacter sp. | reverse complement strand
CTCTGTGCGCACGAGCTTGCCTTCCGTGTAGGCCAGGCCCGTCAGCAACCGAACGCCGCTTGCGATCTCGCCCTGGCTCAGGATTTCCAGACCGCGGTTGCGCTGCCTGCCGTCGATCCGGTACACAGGAAGCGGCAGCGATGGGGTCGAGAAGCCACTGGGACGCACAATCTGGAACAAGCTAGCGGTGGTGGCGAACCGGCCCGCATCGAACTTGACACCGACTTCGGCCTGTTTGGACTTGGATGGCGGGAACATTTCCCCGGCGTTCTGCGTTCCGGCAGGTGCTGTCGCACCTTGGCCCAGCCCCTCAATATAGTTACCGTAGAAGGAGAGAGCGTTAGTTGCCTTGAAGAGTACGGCGGCCAACGGCGTGACAGTCGATTCGTTGTAGCGTACTGACGGCACGACGGAAAGGTTGATGGTTTCTACGCGCTGATGGCGAGCCCCCAAGGTGACCTGGATGCGTTGATCGCCGGACGAAATCGTGTCGACCAGTGCGACGCTGCGCAGGTTCGTCTCCCCCGTCTTCGGGATGTCCGGGGCGAGTGGCAAATTGGGCTGGGCGATAGTCGTGGGCGCATACAGATTGAAATTCGAGAAAACTCCGTTGAGTCGCGACAGGCCTTGCTCGAGCGAATAGCTGGTTACGCTGACAACCGGCTCATGCTGCATGGATCCGGTCTTGAACTTGCCCCGAAGACCCGCCTCGGCGGTGCGGGTGTCCACATATTCCTTCAGATGTGTGGGACGTGCCCTCATGCCGCCCAGAGAATCCAACAGCTGCGACGTGGTCGCCAGGCTTTGGAAGTCGTACTTCATGGCGCCGATCGCGGCGAACGCCGTGAGATCGGGCGAGATGTCATATCCGGCGCGAAGCACGGTCGAAAGTTCCTTGGCGCTCCAGAAACTCCACGAGGGCTGGAAGTTCAGCTTGTTGTCCGGTGCTGCGGGAATAGCGACGCCAGCCGAAGGCGGGAACAGCAGGCCACTGCGCGCATTCGTCAAGCGGTCCTGGTAGTTGATGTCGGCCTCGAGCCTGACACGTTCACCCTGGTAGTCAACACCCAGCGCCAGTGCGTCGAGGCGCTCCTTGGACCCCTGGACGGGAGTGTCACCAGACCGTTTCATGACGTTGATACGCGCGCCCCACTCCTTATCAGCGCCGAAACGGCGCGACAGGTCAGCGTGCGCACCGAGCTGGCTATCGTCGATGTACGAAAGTGTGAAGCGATTGAGTGGTTCGGCCCCGGCACGTTTGGGCAAGAGGTTGATGCCACCGCCGACCGATCCGGCTGGCGCCATACCGTTGAGCAGCGAGTTGGGGCCACGCAGCACCTCAACACGCTCGACACCGATCAGTGAAGTAGCGTTTCGCGGCGAGACGCCATACAGACCGTTGAACGACACATCGTAGTTAAACAGAGTGAAGCCCCGGATGTTGAACTCATCGCGGCCGGCCCCTCGCGCGTAAGTGTTTCGAACTGAGGGGTCGTTGACCAGCACATCGCCGATGTTCTGTGCCTGCTGGTCTTCGACAAGTTGCGCCGTGTACTGCGTTGTACTGAATGGGGTATCCAGATTGCTGCGGTTGCCGAGCAGGCCGACGCGCCCGCCACGCGCTACTTGCCCTCCGGCATAAAGCCCGCTCGATTCCGCATTGGCTGTCACAGTCACCTGTGGCAGCGTTGCAGAGCCTGTGGCCGCAGCAGCGGCACGGCGCAACAGATAGCTGCCATTGGGCTGCGGCAGTGCCTGTAGACCTGTGCCGCGCAGCAAGGCGGCCAGTCCGGACTCCACGGTGTGCTGACCCTCCAGGCCCGGGCTGCGCAGCCCGGCCGTCAGATCTGCGGGATATGCCAGAAGAATGCTGGCTTCACGGCCAAATCGATTCAGTGCCTCCTCCAGGGGGCCACCGGGAATGGAATAGGTACGCGCGGCGGTCTGCGAGTGGGCAGCCTGCGGCAGCGTGAGGGCTGGCACGGCGAGGGCCGTGATGCAAAACGCGTGAGAGGTCAAGCGCGCCAGCAACGCACGACGGAATGCGGGACGGGGCATGTTGGGTCTTTCGTTGGATACAGAAATGAAGAGTCTTCATCTCGTATGTCCCGCGAGAACAGCAAAAAGACCACCCCTGCGCAAAAAACTTGCCTGAACGTCAGGTTCCCGGTGTCAGTCGGATGCCGACCACCTGTCTACCCCAGAACCTGGTTGTGGTATCAATGCGCAGCGACAAGGCGGCGCTCAAGGTATCGAGTACCTTACCAACATCTGCAACCGGGTAGGTGCCGGAAATCCGCAGGCCAGCCACTGACGCATCGCAGGTCAGTGGTGCTTCGCTGTAGCGCGACAACTCCGCTAGGAAATCGGCCAGGCGCATACCGTTTGCAACAATAACGCCATCGACCCAGTGAGGCGTACTTTCCTCGATTCTGTGCGCGGGCAGTGAGACTGTCCGCATGAAATCCGCCTGTTCGCCGGCGGATAGAACGCGCGGCTCTGCCGTCTGCTGCGCTGGCTGAAGGCGCACCGCACCTTCGAAGACAGCCACACGGGTGGCTTCTGGATACTGCTGCACGCTGAACCGCGTGCCGAGTGCCAGCGCCTCACCGTCCCGCGTCTCGACAAGGAAGGGACGGGTCACCGATGCGGGATCTTGGTTCGTCGCGATGTAAATTTCCCCCGTCAGCAGTCGCAACCGCCTTTCGGAGCGGCTGAACCGGACGTCCACCGCAGAGCCCGTATTGAGAACGAGCTGTGTGCCGTCATCCAGCAGCAATATCCGGCGCTCCCCGCGCGCAGTGCGCAGGTCCGCCAGGCGCTCGGGCCAAGGTGTCGCGGTGTGCAGTCCCCAGGCCGTGCTTCCAGTGAATAGCGCCACGGCCAAGACTTGCATGGCACGTCTGCGCCCACGCGATGCAGGTGGTGCAAGCGTTGCATGCGCAAGTGCTGAAGCTGCAGGCGAATAAGACAGCCTCTCAAAGCGGGAATTCATGGTCTCAATGCGCTCCCACGCCCGCTCATGATCGGGGTGTGCTTTTCGCCAGTGCTCCCATTTCTCCAGAGCACCGCTTGCAAGTGGCCGGGATTGCAGTGTCACCATCCACTCGACAGCAGCTTGAGCGACATGGGCGGGGATGTTCGGAACCGGCATCAGGCATCTCCCTCGGCATCGCCGAAGTAGCACTGGTGCACGGCCTTGACCATATAGCGCTTGACGCTGGTCACGGAGACCCCGAGTCGCTCTGCGACTTCTGAATGTCCCAAACCGTCAATTTGCACCAGAAGAAAAGTACGACGTACGACGAGTGGGAGTTTGTCGAGCCTGCGATCAATCTCGACCAGTGCCTCGAGAAGAATGGCTCGCTCTTCCGGGGACAGCTCCATGGCTTGAGGGACATGGGCCAGTGCGGCAAGGTAGTCCTGCTCGAGCTTTTCGCGCCGACGATGATTGGAAAGCACACGCTGTGCCACCGTTGTAAGGAAGGCGCGCGGCTCGCGCGCCTCGATGACTTCATCCCGGGCGAGCAATCGCATGTACACATCATGCGCCAGATCAGCCGCCGCATGCGCATCGCTCATCCGTCGTCTCAACCAGTCACGCACCCAGCCATGATGGTCGCTGTACAGAATAGAAACTTCGTGGTGCAGAGGGGAGGGGTTTGCAGCCATGGCATCGTCGGACCGCCATCGGCAGCCCCAAAAACAAGAATAATTCTCATTTATTCTATGCCATGCCCTGGGGCCGTTCACTCACCTGCGCTCAAGTTGCGTCCTACCTGCCGATGACCGAGATCAGGCAGAAGGTGCAGCATCAGTGCAAGCATCCTTACCTAGCAAAGGACGAATCTGAAGTATGCACCAACACCAAAGAGCTTTAAATTCGCGCCCTCCGCTACCCAGCCCCTTGATTCCAAAGGACTATTTGTTTCCGCCCTTTGAGTTCAAACGCTGGCAGCGACGCTAAGGCAACAACGGCAGCAGCGCATCCAGCCACTTCTGCGCAACCTTGGCGTGCGCTGCCTCGGTCGGGTGCACCCCGTCATAGAGGTCTGCGGTGCTCAAGGCCGCATTGACGTCCACAAACGAGACCCTCTGACCTGCAGCCTGCCGCGCCTGCACATTGGCGCGGATCGCGGCATTGAACTGCTGGACCAGGACCGCGCGGTCCACCTTGTTGGGTTCGATCAAGGCCGATGAAACGGGCGGAATGCTGGCGACAAGGATCCAGGCATTGGGCCGGGCGGCCCGGATCTGTCCGATCAGCGCATCGTGGCGCGCGCCTGTCTGTTTGCCGTTCTCGAACGTCCACCAAGCCACATCGTTGGTGCCGATCATCAGCAGGACGATGTCGGGCTGGTAGGCATTGAGCCAACCCTTCACCTCCTTGGCCACGTCGTCGATGGTTTTGCCCGGGTGACCCTCGTGGCGCTTGTCCGCAACACGGGTGTAGGGATCCGACTGGGACCCCACATAACTTACGCCACAGTTCTTTTTCTGCAGCGCCGTGTAGAGGTTGTTGCGGTAGCCGCCGCTGACGCCCAAGGTGATGGAGTCACCCAGCGGCATGATCTTGCCGCAGCCCGCAAGCTTTGTGCCCCCTGCCGCTGCCTTCACCTCTGAGCCTTGGGCATGGACCGCCAGGGTCAGGGCCGCTATCAGCCCAGCCAGAGCCGTGCGTCTGAGCCAGGGCATCTTCATGGAAACTCTCCTCATAGGGTCACTGTCCTCTCCTGGCTCACACCGGCTGTGTCGCAAACTCCAGCACATGCGGATGCGCCTTCCAGGACGCGCGCAACTGGTTCAGATTCAGCAGATCCTTGGCCCGCAGGGTCATCTCGTACTCGAACTCTCTCGCCTCGCGCGCATAGCGCGTGCGCAGGCGCGAGACGTGGAAGCCGTGGGTCCGGATGATGGACACCAGTTGCTCCTCATCCGGCTCCTGCCCCGAGACAAAGACCACCTTGTGGATGGCGTACTTGAAGGTGGGCAGGACGGCCTCGATCCAGCGAAACACCGCCAGCGCGGCCAGCGTCACGAGCGTGGCGATGATCACCGGTTCGTAGAAGCCGATACCGGCCAAGATGCCGATGGCCGCCGTGATCCAGATCGAGGCGGCAGTGGTCAGGCCCTTGACCGACAGACCGTCCTTCATGATCACGCCAGCACCGAGGAAACCGATGCCCGTCATGATGCCCTGGGCCATGCGTGTCGGGTCCGAGGCCACCTTGAGGGCACTGCCATCGGGGAACCAGCGGGTCTGGTAGAGCGTAACCAGCATCAGCAGCGCCGAGGACAGGCACACGAGCACATGGGTGCGGAAACCGGCGTCACGGCCGTGGTAGCTGCGTTCCAGGCCGATCAGGCCACCGGCCACGAGGGCCACACCGAGGTGGGCGGAAACATCAAGGATTTCGGGCAGGGTCAGCATGCAGACATCCGGAAAAAGAAATGCGCCCCCGAGGGCGCCGGAGCGGGAACCCTCATGTTACGGCAGCCGGAAGGTCCCGCCGCCCTGATCCGGGACAGGAAGCACGTGCGCCCAGGATGCTGGGCGCCGTCTCACACCGCAGCCGCATAGCCCAGGATCGTCTCCTTCATCTCCACAAACCCCGGGTCTTCCAGCAGCGTCGAGCGGCACCAGAGATAGATCGGTCGCGGCTGCGGCGGTGCCGCAAGCTGGAGCTCCACCAGCGGAAAGTGCGCCTGCAGCAGGCGCATGGGGAAATGCGGCAACACCGAAAGGTGAGCCCCCTCGCTCAGGATGCGCAGCAGCATGAAGGTCTCGCCCAGGCCGGTGATCTCGGTACGGGTGCTGCCCACGCCGGCGGCGGTGAGCATCTCGCGCACGGCGATATCGAAGGGCGAGGCCGTGCCCAGGCTGATCCAGGCCATGCCCTCGGCGCCGCCGGGCTCAATGCGCCCCAGGGCCGCCAGCGGGTGGGTGCGTCCGCAGTACACCCCCAGATCGTCGGGCACCAGCAGAAAGCGCTCGATGCCCGGCGGCGGCTTGTCCAGCCAGGAGGGGGCGATCACCAGATCGTGCCGGCCGTCGATGAGCTGCTCCACCAGCAGGTGCGGGCGGTCACTCTGGACGCTCAGCGCGATGTCCGGGTAACGCTGCAACAGCAGTTGCGCCAGTCCCGGCAGCAGGGCCGCACCCACCAGGGGCCCACTGCCCAGGCGCAATTGCTTGCGCAGGCCGCTGCGGTGGCGGGCACTCACCTCGGCCGCATCCTGCAGGCGCCGCGCGATGGCCCGTCCCTCGCGCGCCAGCATCTCGCCCAGCGGCGTGCTGCGCACGCCGAAGCGGCTGCGCTCGAAGAGCTGGCCGCCGGCCTGCATCTCCAGCGTCTGCATGTTGTGCGTCAGCGTGGGCTGGGTCAGATGCAGGTGCCGGCTGGCCTGGGTGATGGAGCCTTTTTCCAGAATGGCGGCCAGCTGGACCAGATGGCGAGGATCCATATGTTTTCTTTATTTCAAAAGAACGAATTTCAATTTTACAAATGGATCGGGGCTTTTTAAGCTCGCTCTCTCATGAAACCCAATCTGATCTTCATCGTCTCGGACGACTTGGGCTATGCCGACCTCGGCTGCTACGGCGGCCGCGAAGCCGGCTTCGGCCCGGTCTCGCCCCATATCGACGCCCTGGCCGCGGGTGGCCTGCGCCTGACCGAGGGCTATTCCAATTCCCCGGTCTGCTCGCCCACACGTTTCGCGCTCATGACGCTGCGCTACCAGTACCGCCTGCGCGGCGGCATGGAAGAGCCGATCAACAGCAAAAGCAAGGGCAGCACCACCCTGGGCCTGCCCACGAACATGCCCACCCTGCCCTCGCTGCTGCGTGAGGCCGGCTACGCCACGGCACTCATCGGCAAGTGGCACCTGGGTTACCCGCCCAGCTTCGGCCCGCTGCGCTCGGGCTACGACGAGTTCTTCGGCATCATGGCCGGGGGCGTGGACTACTTCACCCACTGCTCGGGCAAGGGCGACCATGACCTCTACATTGGCGAGGCCTCGCACCGCGAGGTGGGTTACCTGACCGATGTGCTGTCCGACCGCGCCGTGGACTATGTGCAGCGCATGACCCTGCAGGTCAAGGAGGGCAAGCCCTTCTTCCTGAGCCTGCACTACACCGCGCCGCACTGGCCCTGGGAAACACGCGACGACGCGCACATCGCGGCCAACGTGGCGAACAACCTCTTCCACCT
>CAMLNH010000137.1 GCA_946481355.1 uncultured Curvibacter sp. | reverse complement strand
CGCCGGCCGTGACCTGCTCGACCAGGGCCACGATGTCGCCCATGCCCAGCACGCGGCCCGCATGACGCTGGGCGTCGAAGACCTCCAGACCATCAATCTTTTCACTCGTGCCGGCGAACTTGATGGGCACGCCGGTGATGGCACGCACCGACAGGGCCGCGCCACCGCGTGAATCACCGTCGGTCTTGGTCAGGATGATGCCGGTCAGCGGCAGGGCTTCCTTGAAAGCCTTGGCCGTGTTGATGGCATCCTGACCCTGCATGGCGTCGACCACGAACAGCGTCTCCACCGGATTGAGCACCGCATGCAGTTCGCGGATCTCCTTCATCAAGGCCTCGTCGATGGCCAGGCGGCCGGCCGTGTCGACCAGCAGCACGTCGAAGAAATGCTTCTTCGCATAGTCCAGCGCGGCGCGGGCGATATCGGCCGGCTTCTGCTCCGGCGTGCTGGGGAACCACTCGGCGCCGGCCTGGGCCGTGACCATCTTGAGCTGTTCGATAGCGGCAGGGCGGTAGACGTCGCCGGACACCGTGAGCACCTTCTTCTTGCGCTTCTCGATCAGATGACGCGCCAGCTTGGCCGTGGTGGTGGTCTTGCCCGCGCCCTGCAGGCCGGCCATGAGGATGATGGCCGGCGGCTGGGCCGCGAGGTTGATGTCTTCCACCCCCTCGCCCATGGTGGCGGCGAGTTCGCGGTTGACGATGCCCACCAGAGTCTGGCCCGGGGTGAGCGAGCCCATGACTTCCTGGCCCAGGGCTTTTTCCTTGACGCGGGCGACGAAGTCGCGCACCACGGGCAGGGCCACGTCGGCCTCCAGCAGGGCCATGCGCACTTCACGCAGCATGTCGGCCACATTGGCTTCGGTGATGCGGGCCTGGCCCCGGATTTCCTTGACCAGGCGGCTGAGTTTGTCGGTGAGGGCGGAAGCCATGGGGTGTATTCCAGTCAGCAAGTGGGGAAGGTGCGCGCCGACCGGAAGGAAGTCAAGAAGGCAAAACGCTAAACTGTGCCCATGATTTTACCCAGTGCCTCCCCTGTCAGTCTGGCCCTGGCCGTTCTGGCCGCCTTGGCCTATGCAGCCCCCGCTGTGGCACGCCTGCCCACGGGCGTCGCGCGGATGGCTGTGCTCGTCGCCTGGCTGCTGCACGGCCTGTTGCTGGGCTGGGGCCTGCTGGGTGAGGCGCCGCGTTTCGGTTTCGCCCCGGCGCTCTCCGTCACGGCCTGGCTGGTGGCGGCGGTCTACGCCATCGAGAGCCGGCTCTACCCGCAACTGCAGACGCGCTGGACGCTCTCGGCCCTGGGTGCCGGCGTGGTGCTGCTGGCCCTGTTCTTTCCGGGGCAGCCCCTGCAGACCAGCGCCTCGGTCTGGTTGCCCCTGCACTGGGCCCTGGGCATTGCGTCCTACGGCCTGTTCGCCGTGGCGGTGGTGCACGCCCTGCTGATGCTGCGCGCCGAGGACCGCATCCGCCACGCGGCCGAGCCCGGCAGCGGCCTGCCCCTGCTGACGCTGGAGCGCCTGACCTTCCGTTTCGTCGGCGCCGGCTTCGTGCTGCTGTCAGCCACGCTGCTGGCCGGCCTGCTGTTCGACGAGCAGCTTTACGGTGCGGCCTGGAAGTGGAGCCACAAGACCGTGTTCTCAGTGCTGTCCTGGGCAGTGTTTGCCGTGCTGCTGCTCGGTCGGGCGCGCTTCGGCTGGCGCGGCTGGCGCGCGGCACGCCTGCTGTTCACGGGCACCGGCCTGCTGCTGCTGGCCTATGTCGGCTCACGCTTCGTGCTGGAGATCATCCTGGGACGCAACACTCCATGAAATTCCTGCTCTTGCTGGCCATCGCGCTGCTGCTTGTCTGGCTCTGGCGCTCGAGCCGGCGCGAGGCTTCTTCGTCCGACCAGCCTGAGCGCCCCGCCGCGCCGCCCGGCCCGCAGGAGATGGTACGCTGCGCCCGCTGCGGCGTGCACCTGCCCCATGGCGACGCCGTGGTGGGCCGCATCGGCCTCTACTGCAGCCGCGAGCACCAGCAGCTGGCGGAACCCTGATGTCTGACCCGCGCGACAGCGAGCACTCCTGGTTCGGCCCCTCGCTGCTTGACGAGCGACTGGAAGCCCCCGAAGACCAGCAGGAGTTCAAGCGTTTGTGGCTGGGCTTCATGACAGCCCGCGCCATGCTGGCGCTGGTGCTCCTGCTGCTGCAGGGTTCGCTCTATCTGCTGGGACAGCACAGCAACGCCGGGCTGGTGCTGCTGTGCCTGGGCTATTTCGCTGCCACGCTCATGGTGCGCATGGCGCCGCAGCCACGCCGGCTGGGTCAGACCTTCGACCGCTTCTGGCTGGTCAGCATCGGCGTCGACCTGCTGGTCTTCACCCTGCTGCAGCTGCTGCACGGCAGCAGCATCAACTACACCCCGCTCTACGCCCTGCCCGTGCTGCAGGCCGCCGTGCTGGGCTCGCTGACCCTGGCCATGGGCACGGCGGCCAGCATCACGCTGCTGCTGCTGGTCTACGGCGCCTGGCTGTACCAGCGCACCGACGAGGTAGCGCCTTTCATCCAGGCTGCACTCACAGGCGCTGGCAGCTTCGTGGTTGCCTTTCTCGCCCACCAGCTCTCGGCCCGCCTGGCCGCTGAACAACAACGTGCGCGGCGCAGTCAGCACGCCATGCGCATCCAGCAGCAGGTCAACGACCTGGTGATTGACGCACTGACCGATGGCATCCTCGTGGTGGACGTGCGTGGCACGGTTCATGCAGCCAACCCGGCGGCGCGTCAGATGCTGCAGGCCGACGAACGCCCGCTCAGGGACACGCCCTTCAACCTGGCCGACGAGCCCGGCTGGCAGGCGCTGGCGGAGCTGGCCTTCCAGGTCTTTACCGGACGGGGTGATTTCCAGCATGCCGACGTGGGCGTCGAGCACCTGGGCCAGGGCAGCCGCCGCCTGCGCGCGCGCACGCGCATGACCACGGCCCACTGGGGTGAAAGCGAGATCCTCTGCGTGATGTTCCTGCAGGATCTGCGGGAAATGGAGGCCCGCCTGCGCACCGAGAAACTCGCCAGCATGGGCCGCATGTCGGCGGCGGTGGCGCACGAGATCCGCAACCCGCTGGCGGCCATCGCCCAGGCCAATGCCCTGCTGGAGGAAGAGCTCCAGGACCCGCAGCAGCTGCGCCTGACCCAGATGGTGCGCCAGAACACCCAGCGTCTGGACCGCATCGTCGACGACGTGCTCAACATCTCGCGCGCCGGCAAGCTCACAGCCAGCTTCGAACCGCGCGTGCTGGAGCTCAGCCAGAGCGTGCAGCGCATTGCACAGGACTGGTCCCAGCAGACCGGCAGCGCCAGCCGGCTGGGGCTGCATCTGGCCACCACGCCGCTGGCCGTGAACTTCGACCCCGAACATCTGCGCCGCGTGCTCGTCAACCTGCTGGACAACGCCCGCCGCCATGCCAGTCCCCAGGCCGGCGCCATCCAGGTCCATGTGCGCGCCGATCCCAGCGGGCAGGCCCTGCTGGCCGTGTGGAGCGACAGCCCGCCCATGGACCCCTCGGTCGAGCAGCATCTGTTCGAACCCTTCTTCTCGTCGGAAAGCCGTTCCAGCGGTCTGGGGCTGTATATTTGCCGGGAATTGTGCGAAGGACACGGGGCCGCCATCGGCTACCACCGTGCCCGGCGCATCGCCCGCGACACCCTGATGGACGGCAACGAATTCTTCATCGCCTTGCGCCGGTCTGCTGCGAACCCCGCCGCCGCCGCACGCAACGACCCTGCCCCATGACGACAGCAGCCCCCGGCGCGAACCCCAGCATCCTGGTCGTAGACGACGAGCCCGACCTGCGCACGCTCTACGAGCTGACCTTGCTGCGCGAAGGCTATCGCGTGGACGTGGCCGAAACCGTGACCGGTGCCTGGCAGCAACTGCTGGAGCACCGCTACGAGGTGCTGATCACCGACATGCGCCTGCCCGACGGACTGGGCATCGAGCTGATCCAGCGCCTGCGCGCGCTGCAGCGCAGTGAGCGCTGCGTGGTCATCACGGCCTACGGTTCCGCCGAGAACGCCGTCGAGTCGCTCAAGGCCGGTGCCTTTGACTACCTGAGCAAACCGGTAGACCTCAAGCAGTTCCGCACGGTGATCGCCTCGGCGGTGCAGGATGCGCTGATGGCACGTCAGGCCGTGCCATCGGCTATGGCTCCCGCGCGCCAAGCCGCTGCACCCACATCGGCTGCCGATGCCAGCCTGCAACGCCTCGTGGGCAACTCGCCGGCCATCCGGCAGGTGCGTGACCGGATTGTCAAGGTGGCACGCAGCATGGCACCGGTGCTGATCTGCGGCGAGTCGGGCACGGGCAAGGAGCTGACCGCCCAGGCACTGCACGCGAGCAGCCACCGCGGTAGCGGCCCGCTGGTGGCGGTCAACTGCAGCGCCATTCCGGAAAACCTGCTTGAGACCGAGTTTTTCGGCGTGAAAAAAGTCGCATACACCGGCGCCAACGACGACCGCGAAGGTTATTTCCAGGCCGCGCGCGGCGGCACACTCTTCCTGGATGAGATCGGCGACCTGCCGCTGTCCATGCAGTCCAAGTTGCTGCGCGCCATCCAGGAGCGTTGCGTGCGTCCGGTCGGCGGCACGCTGGAGGAAAGCGTAGACGTGCGCATCATCAGTGCCACCCACCGCAACCTGGCACGCGAGGTCCAGGAAGGGCGCTTCCGGCAGGATCTCTATTACCGGCTCAACGTGATCGAGATCGACATCCCCCCGCTGCGCGAACGCCGTGAAGACCTGCCCGCCCTGTGCGAGGCGCTGCTGGCACGCATCGCACAGGAATCGGGCCTGCCGGTGCCGCGCCTCACGCCAGCCATGCTGGGGCAGTTGGCCCGGCACCCCCTGCCCGGCAATGTGCGCGAGCTCGAAAACCTGCTGCACCGCGCCGTGGCCCTGAGCGAAGGCGGTGAGCTCAGTCTGGACAGCGTGGATACCACACCGGCCATCTTCGATCCGCTGGATCCGGAAATCACGCCCACCGTCCCCGGCGTGCTGCCGCCCAGCGCCAGCGCAGCGACCCCGTCCACGCTGAGCGAACTGCCTTCCGACCTGCAGGGGCATCTGGACCGCCAGGAGCGCGACATCCTGATCCAGGCCCTGCAGGAAACCGGTTTCAACCGCACCGCCGCCGCCGCCAAACTGGGCATCAGCCTGCGCCAGATCCGCTACCGCATCGCGCGCCTGAACATCGAAACGCCGCAAGGCAACGACTCCGGCGCATGAGTCAGCCCACGCCCACCCCGCAGAGCAGCCTCTGGAACGGCGGCTGGTACCGCTATGCACGCCGGCTCGACTCGCCGAACTTCGGACCGCGGCCCACCGGCGCGCAGATCGACCTGATCGTCGTGCACTCCATCAGCCTGCCGCCGGGCCAGTACGGCGGCGACGAGGTGCAACGCCTCTTCACCAACACGCTGGACTGGAGCGCCCACCCCTACTTCCAGTCCATCGCCGGCATGGAAGTCTCGTCGCATTTCTACATCCGTCGCCTGGGCGAACTCTGGCAGTTCGTGAGCTGTGCTGACCGCGCCTGGCATGCCGGCACGTCCTGCTACCGCGGGCGCGAAAACTGCAACGACGACTCCATCGGCATCGAGCTCGAGGGCCTGGAAGGCGCAGAGTTCGAGCCTGCGCAGTACGAAACCCTGGCCAGCCTGTGCGCTGCCCTGGGTCAGAACTACCCGGTGCAGCACATCGCCGGGCACGAGCACATCGCACCGGGACGCAAGGCAGACCCAGGCGCGAGTTTTCAATGGCCCCTGCTCCAGCAGGCCCTGGGCTGGCCGTCTCGGTATTTTCCCGAAGCCACACGCTAGTCACGCACCAGCGCCAGGCGCCCTCGGCGGCGCCCCGTTTTTGCGCATGCACGTCTTCATGCGGCCTGTGCGCACAAATCCGGCGTGAGACCGCATATTTGCTGGCTCTGCGAGCGCGCGCATCCATCGCGCAAGGGCTGCGCCGCCATTGCTTTGCAGGCCTGTGCCGTGCAATTTTTTACCTCCGCGCCCGAGTGAAGCGTGTCTGCGACGCTACACTACAGGTAGTGGCTTGTATTCGCAGTGCACCCCATATATAGTGTTTTCTGCCCGCCGCCCCTGCGTCCCTGCAAGGCGCTCGCAAGCCAGACATTCCGCCCCACAAGACCAACAGATTTGCTGACGACGAGGAAATAAATGCAAACCGCCTTGAACCCCGCCTCCCCTCCCCTGCACACCGGTGTCCTGACCATGCAAACCCAGGAAAACACGGCCGCCAGCCCCCTCAACAACTATCAGATCATCCGCCGCAACGGCTCGGTGGTGCCCTTCGAGCCCAGCAAGATCGCCGTGGCCATGATGAAAGCCTTCCTGGCCGTGCATGGCACCCAGGGCGCGGCCTCGGCCAGCGTGCGCGAGGTGGTGGACGCCCTGACGCAGAACGTCGTGCGCGCGCTGATGCGTTCGCGCCCGGGCGGCGGCACCTTCCATATTGAAGACGTGCAGGACCAGGTGGAACTCGGCTTGATGCGCGGCGGGCACCACGAGATCGCCCGCGCCTATGTGCTTTACCGCGAACGCCGCACGCAGGAGCGGGCCCAGCAGTCCGCCCAGGCGACGCCCAAAGCTCCGTTGCTGCACGTGCTTGACGGTGATCGCCGCATCGCGCTGGATCTGGGCCGCCTGCAGCAGCTGATCGAAAGCGCCTGTGCCGGCTTGGGCGCCGACATCAAGCCCGACCCCATCATGGCCGAGACCATGCGCAATCTCTACGACGGCGTGCCAATCGACGAGGTCTACAAGGCCTCCATCCTGGCCGCCCGCACCCTGATCGAAAAAGACCCGGACTACACCTACGCCACCGCGCGCCTGCTCTTCCACACCATCGCCAAGGAGGTGCTGGGCCGTGACGTGCAGCCGGCCGAGATGGCCGAGGCCTATGCCGACTACTTCCCCGGCTTCATCAAGAAGGGGGTGGAAAACGAGCTGCTCAACCCCGACCTGCTGCAGTACGACCTGCAGCGCCTGGGCCGCGCCCTCAAGGCGGATCGTGACCAGCAGTTCGACTACCTGGGCCTGCAGACCCTGTACGACCGCTACTTCCTGCACGTGCGCAAGACCCGCATCGAGCTGCCCCAGGCCTTCTTCATGCGCGTGGCCATGGGCTTGGCACTCAACGAGATCGACCGCGAAGCGCGCGCCATCGAGTTCTACGAGGTGCT
>CAMLNH010000136.1 GCA_946481355.1 uncultured Curvibacter sp. | reverse complement strand
GCGCGATCGGCGCCATCACCCAGCCCGGGATGGACGGGTGCAGGATGGGGCCGCCAGCCGACAGCGAATAGGCGGTGGAGCCCGTGGGCGTGGCCACGATCAGACCATCCGCGCGCTGGTTGGCCACGAAGTGGCCGTCCACCTCGACCCGCAGCTCCACCATGCCCGAGGTGTTCCCGCGGTGCACCACCACGTCGTTCATGGCCAGGGTGTCAAAGACGCACTCGCCCTGACGCAGCACGCGCGCGCGCATGAGCTGGCGGCGCTCCTCCTCGTACTCGCCGCGCAGCATGGGCGGCAGCACCGTTTCGAAGCTGCCGAAGGGGATGTCGGTCATGAAGCCCAGGCGGCCATGGTTGATGCCGATCAGCGGCACTCCGGTACTGGCCAGCTTGCGGCCGATGCCCAGCATGGTGCCGTCACCACCCACCACCAGGCCCAGGTCGCACTGACGGCCTATGCCTTCCAGGCCCAGTGTGGGGTAACCGGTCAGGCCGGCGTTGGTGGCGGTCTGCTCTTCCAGTACCACGGTACAGCCCTGAGCCTGCAACAGTGCCGCGATATCGGCCAGAGCCGGCCGGTTGCCCGTCCCGGCGGCACTTGCGGTCTGGTATTTGCCGATCAGGGCCACCTGGAGAAATCTGGAACTCATGCGCAAATTACATCATTAAAATGAAGTCATGCTCGATGACCGCGCCAAGTTGTTGCTGAAAACGCTGGTGGAACGCTACATTGCCGAAGGGCAACCGGTCGGCTCGCGTACGCTGTCTCGCGCTTCAGGCCTGGAGCTCTCGCCGGCGACCATCCGCAACGTGATGTCCGACCTGGAGGAGCTGGGCCTGATCGCCAGCCCGCACACCTCGGCCGGGCGCGTGCCCACGGCACGCGGCTACCGCCTCTTTGTCGACACCATGCTGACCGCGCAGCGTGAACACATCGCAACGCCCAGCCTGGCTCCTGATCAGCCACAGAAGGTCATCTCCAACGCCGCCAACCTGCTGTCCTCGCTCTCGCAGTTCGTGGGGGTGGTCATGACGCCACGTCGCTCGTCAGTCTTCCGGCATATCGAGTTCCTGCGCCTGTCGGAGCGGCGTATCCTGGTCATTCTGGTATCGCCCGAAGGCGACGTGCAGAACCGCGTGATCTTCACCGAGACCGACTACGCGTCCTCCCAGCTGATCGAGGCTGCCAACTACCTCAACGCCCACTACATGGGTTTGACGCTGGAACAGGTGCGGGAGCGCCTGCAGGGGGAGGTGGACAAGCTGCGCGCCGAGATCGCCACCCTGATGCAGGCTGCGGTCACCGTGGGCACCGAGGCCATGAGCCAGGCCCAGGACGAAGTGGTCATCGCGGGTGAGCGCAACTTGCTGGCGGTGTCCGACTTTTCCAGTGACATGAGCCACCTGCGTCGCGCCTTCGATCTCTTCGAGCAGAAGGCCCAGCTCATGCGCCTCCTCGACATCGCCGGCCAGGCCGAGGGCGTGCGCATCTTCATCGGCGGCGAGAGCCAGGTCGTGCCCTACGAGGAGCTGTCGGTGGTCAGCGCCCCTTATGAAGTCGACGGTCAGGTGGTGGGGACCTTGGGGGTCATCGGCCCCACACGCATGCCCTATGACCGCATGATCCAGATCGTGGACATCACGTCCCGGCTGCTGGGCAATGCGTTGAGCCAGAGCAAGTAAGGTGACCCGTACAATCTTGCCTTCGGTCGGGGCGTTAGCTCAGTTGGTCAGAGCAGGGGACTCATAATCCCTTGGTCGCTGGTTCGAGCCCAGCACGCCCTACCAAAAACTTTCGGGCACAAACGAAAAAGCTGTGCTACAATGCAAGGCTTCGCGGCTGTAGCTCAGCTGGATAGAGTACTTGGCTACGAACCAAGGGGTCGTGGGTTCGATTCCTGCCAGCCGCACCAAAACGGAAAAGCCTGCAACTGCAAAGTTGCAGGCTTTTTTCTTGCAGCCCAGAATATCTGGTTCCAGGACCCCGCCATGAGCAAGGCCTTCACCCGCGAAACTGACACGGACGACGACCAGGACGGCCAGTTGCCGGCCCTGCCCGCTGGCGGCAAGAACTACATCACACCGGCTGGCTACGCACGCCTGCGCGCCGAGCTGATGGCGCTGATCGACGTCGAACGGCCCAAGGTGGTCGAGGTGGTGCACTGGGCTGCCAGCAACGGGGATCGTTCCGAGAATGGCGATTACCTCTACGGCAAGAAACGTCTGCGCGAGATCGATCGTCGTATCCGTTTCCTGACCAAACGCTTGGAGATCGCCGAGGTCACCGACCCCAGCGTGCATCACGGCAGCGACCAGGTGTTTTTCGGCGCCACCGTGAGCTATGCCGACGCGGCGGGCACCGAGCGCACCATCACCATCATGGGCATCGACGAAGCCGATAGTCTGCAGGGCCAGGTGAGCTGGATCGCCCCGGTGGCACGCACCCTGCTCAAGGCCCGCGTGGGCGATGTGCTCAAGCTCGTCACCCCGGTGGGTGTGGAAGAGATCGAAGTGCTGGCCGTGCAGTACCCGGCACCGGCCGCCCCAGCCTGAATCAGACGTTGGCGCTGCCGCGTCGCGCGCGCAGCACCGAGGGGGTGCGTTTGAGGGTGCGCAGCACATCGGCCAGGTGCACGCGGTCGCGCACGGCGATCACGAAGCGCAGGTCGATGGTTTCCATGGCGGCTTCCTGTCCCATGTCGATATGGGTGATGTCGGCTTCCGCGCCGGCCAGGGCCGATGCCACCCGGGCCAGCACACCCTTGCCGTTGTTGAGCGTGACCACGACCGCGGTTTCAAAGGGGCGGGTTGGCTCATCCGACCATTCCACGCCGATGAAGCGCTCGCTGTCCTTGTGGTGCAGCTTGCGCGCAATGGCGCAGTCGGCCGTGTGGACCACCAGGCCTTCCCCGCGGCCCAGATAGCCCACGATGGCGTCGCCGGGAATGGGGCGGCAGCAGGTCGCGTACTGGACGGAGGCGTTTTCACTGCCGTCCACGGTCACCGGGGCGTGGCCCGCAGATTCCTGCGCGATGAAGCGTTCCCGGCTCAGCAGCACCGCATCGGGCTTCTCGCCGCTTTCGGTCAGCAGGGTGGCCATGCGTTTGGCGACGATGCTGGCGATGCGCTTGCCCAGGCCGATGTCCATCAGCAATTCGGAGCGGCTGCGGTTGCCCGTGAAGCGCAGCAGCTTGTCCCAGATGCCGGCACGGGCGCTGTCGTCGTCGGTGGGGAAGCGTTCAATGCCTTCGGCGCGCAGGGCCTGCAGCAGCAGCTTTTCGCCCAGGCCTTCGGACTCGGCCTGGGCCAGGGTCTTGAGATGGTGCCGGATCTTGGAGCGTGCGCGGCCCGTGCGCACGAAGCTCAGCCAGGCCGGGTTGGGGGCGGAGACGGAGGAGGTGACGACCTCGACCACGTCGCCATTCTTGAGCTCGGTGCGCAGCGGTACCTGCTCGCCATTGATGCGTGCGGCCATGGTGCGGTCGCCGATGTCGCTGTGGATGGCGTAGGCGAAGTCCACCACGGTGGCGCCGCGCGGCAGCGAGATGATCTTGCTCTTGGGCGTGAAGACGTAGACCGCCTCGGGGAAAAGATCCACCTTGACGTGGTCCCAGAACTCCGCCGCGTCGCGGGTCTCGTTCTGGATGTCCAGCAGGGACTGCAGCCATTGCGCGCCCAGGCGCGCGGTCATCGGGCTGTCGGGCTCATTGGCCTTGTAGAGCCAGTGGGCCGCGACGCCGGACTCGGCCACCACGTGCATGGCTTCGGTACGGATCTGGAATTCGACGTTCACGCCCGAGGGGCCGACCAGGGTGGTGTGCAGCGACTGGTAGCCGTTGAGCTTGGGGATGGCGATGTGGTCCTTGAACTTGCCCGGCACCGGCTTGTAGAGCTGGTGCAGCGTCCCCAGGGCCGTGTAACAGTCGCCCAGCGTGGGCACGACGATGCGAAAGCCGTACATGTCCGTGATCTGCGCGAAGCTCAGATGCTTCTCGTCCATCTTGCGGTAGATGGAGTAGAGCGTTTTCTCGCGCCCGGCGATGCGGATGGGCATGCCCGCCGTCTCGAAGGCGGCTTCGACCTCCTTGTGCACCTTGCCGATCAGGTCACGTCGCCGGCTGCGCGCGCGCTCCAGCGCCTTGGACAGGACGTTGTGGCGCCAGGGACGCAGGTGCTGGAAGGAGAGTTCCTGCAGCTCGCGGTAAGTCTGGTTCAGGCCCAGGCGGTAGGCAATGGGGGCGTAGATCTCCAGCGTCTCCGATGCGATGCGTGCCCACTTGGCGCGTGGCACGTCCGAGAGGGTGCGCATGTTGTGGCTGCGGTCGGCCAGCTTGATGAGGATGACGCGCACATCGCGCGCCATGGCCAGCAGCATCTTGCGGAAGGATTCGGCCTGGCTTTCCTCACGCGTGTCGAATTGCAGCTTGTCCAGCTTGGTCAGGCCGTCCACGAGCTCGGCCACGGGCGATCCGAAACGCTCGATGAGCTCGGCCTTGCTGATGCCGCAATCCTCCAGCGCGTCGTGCAGCAGCGCGGCCATCAGGGCCTGGGCGTCGAGCTTCCAGTCGGCGCACTGGGCGGCGACGGCAATCGGGTGGGTGATGTAGGGCTCGCCGCTGTTGCGCAACTGGCCCAGGTGGGCCTCGTCAGCATAGCGGTAGGCTTGGCGCACCTGCTCCAGATCCACGGGACTGAGGTAGTCCAGCCGGGCGGTCAGGCTGGCGAAACTGGCCGCCGCCGCGTTGGCCGCAGCCGGGTCCGCCGGGTCGGTCAGACCCGGGGCGACAGGGGCGGCAGTAGGGGCGTGCAAGAGAGCGCTCACCCCTCGAATATATAGCGCCAAGCGGTCGGCTGCCTTCGGGCAATAAAAAAGCACCGCGAACGGTGCTTTTTCAGTGGGTCAGAACCGCGCTCAGGTCGGGACCTTCTTGAGCATTTCCAGGCCGACCTTGCCTTCGGCAATTTCGCGCAAGGCGGTCACGCCGGGCTTGTTCTTGCTCTCGATCTTGGGCGCATGGCCCTGGCTCAGCATGCGGGCGCGATAGGTCGCGGCCAGCACGAGCTGGAAGCGGTTCGGGATCTTCTCAAGGCAGTCTTCGACGGTGATACGGGCCATGTTGTGTAACTCCAGTGGGCCGGAACAACCGGCATCAGGGCAGGCGCAGCGCCTGGAAAGTCTCGGGACGGGACCGGCGCTGGGCCGGATACCGCAGCCGCTGGGCATTGACGACAAGCTGCAGGTCGGCCAGGGCGCGCTCGAACAAGTCGTTGATTATAACGAAGTCGAAATTCGGCGCCTGGGCCATCTCCTCGGCAGCGTTCTTGAGACGCAGGGCGATCACGTCCTCGGCATCCTCGCCGCGCTTGACCAGCCGCGCGCGCAGCTCTTCCCAGCTGGGCGGCAGGATGAAGATGATGGCCGCGGCCGGAAACAGCTTCTTGATCTGCATGGCACCCTGGTAGTCGATTTCCAGGACGATGTCGGCGCCGGCCAGGATCTGGTCGGCAATGGCCTGGCGCGAGGTGCCATAGCGGTGGTTGTGCACATGGGCCCATTCCACGAAGGCATCGGCCTGGACCATGGCGTCGAAGGCAGCCGGGGAGACGAAGTAGTACTCGCGCCCGTTCTGTTCCTGGCCGCGCGGTGCGCGCGTGGTGTGCGAGACCGAGAGCTGCAGCCGCGCATCCTGGGCCAGCAAGGCCTTGACCAGGCTGGACTTGCCGGCCCCGCTGGGGGCGGCGATGACGAAGAGGTTGCCGGGGTAATCCATGGTGGCTTGCAGTCTATTCCAGGTTCTGCACCTGTTCGCGCATCTGCTCGACGAGCACCTTCATGTCCACCGAGATGCGGGTCAGTTCCAGCGTGGCCGACTTGGAGCCCAGGGTGTTGGCTTCGCGGTGCAGCTCCTGGATCAGGAAGTCCAGGCGCTTGCCGACCTCGCCGCCCTTCTTTAGCAGGCGTTCGATCTCGTCGAGGTGCGAGGCCAGGCGGGTGAGCTCCTCGGCCACGTCGATGCGGATGGCGTAGGCCGTGGCCTCGGTCAATGCGCGTTCCTGCGCGGCCTGCGGCGGTGTGGCGCCGTCGGTCAATGCCATGGCCTCCTGCCAGCGATCGAGGAAGCGTTGTCTCTGCTGCTCCACGAGCTGCGGCACCAGTGGGCCGGCCTGGCTGGCCAGCTGGCGCAACTGGCCCAGGTGGCCCAGCAGCATGGCGGCCAGGCGCTCGCCCTCGCGTCGGCGGGCCTCGACCAGGGCGTCCAGCGCCTGCGTGGCCAGTTCCTGCACGGCCGGGCCCCAGTCCTGACTGCCGCCGCGTTCACCCGCGGCGAGCTTGAGGATGTCGGCCACGCTCAGCGCGCGCGCGTCGGGCAGCCAGGCCTGCACGCTGTCCTGCAGGGCCCCCAGGCGCTGCATCAGCCGCGGGCTGGGTTCCGCCACGGCGCTGTCCCCCGCGCTTTCGAGGAAGGCGCGCAACTCCACCTTGCCGCGCTTGAGTCGGCCCTGCACCATTTCACGCAGGGCAGGTTCGTGCGCGCGCAGTTCTTCGGACAGGCGCAGTGTGAGGTCGAGGAAGCGGCCGTTGACCGAACGGATTTCCAGGCCCAGACGTGCAGAGTTGCCGGATTCGGCCTGTGCTGCCGCGCCGCGCTGGGCGCTGGCGTAGCCGGTCATGCTGTAAACTGGCATGGCGTATTCTTGATCTGTCGAACGACCCCGAGAATAACCGGATTGGGCCCGGGCTCCGGGCTGCAACCCCATAAATATGTCCAAGGTCAAACCAGCACCGCTATCCCCGGAAACCCAGATCGGTGGCTACCGCATCGTACGCAAGGTGGCGGCCGGCGGCTTTGGCGTGGTCTACCTGGCCATCGATCCCGAGGGCCAGCAGGTGGCCATCAAGGAGTACCTGCCTGCTTCGCTGGTGACGCGCGCGCCCGGGGAACTGCTGCCCCAGGTCACGACCGAGAAGCTCTCGCTCTACCGTCTGGGTCTCAAGAGCTTCTTCGAGGAAGGCCGTTCGCTGGCCCAGATCTCGCACCCCTCCGTGGTCAGCGTGCTCAACTTCTTCCGCGAGAACGAGACCGTCTACATGGTGATGAACTACCTGGAGGGCGCGACCCTGCAGGACTTCATCATCACCGCGCGCGAGCTGAAGAAGCAGAAGGTGTTCCGCGAGTCCACCATCCGCTCGCTGTTCGACGAGATCCTGCGCGGCCTGCGCATCGTGCACCAGCACAAGATGCTGCACCTGGACATCAAGCCGGCCAACA
>CAMLNH010000135.1 GCA_946481355.1 uncultured Curvibacter sp. | reverse complement strand
CCGCAAGGACGTGCTGCTGCTCGACGTCACCCCGCTGTCGCTGGGCATCGAGACCCTGGGCGGCGTGATGACCAAGATGATCGCCAAGAACACGACCATCCCGACCAAGTTCGCGCAGACCTTCTCCACCGCCGACGACAACCAGCCGGCCGTGACCATCAAGGTCTACCAGGGCGAACGCGAGATGGCCACCGGCAACAAGCTGCTGGGCGAGTTCAACCTGGAGGGCATCGCCCCGGCCCCGCGCGGCCTGCCGCAGATCGAGGTGAGCTTCGACATCGACGCCAACGGCATCCTGCACGTGGGCGCCAAGGACAAGGCCACGGGCAAGGAAAACAAGATCACCATCAAGGCCAACTCGGGTCTGTCCGAGGAGGAAATCCAGCAGATGGTGAAGGACGCCGAGCTCAACGCCGCTGAGGACAAGAAGCGGCTGGAGCTGGTGCAGGCCCGCAACCAGGCCGATGCCACGGTGCACGGCGTGCGCAAGAGCCTGGCCGAGCACGGTGACAAGCTCGACGCCAGCGAGAAGGAGAAGATCGAAGCCGCCGCCAAGGACCTGGAAGAAGCCATCAAGGGCGAGGACAAGGCCGCCATCGAGTCCAAGACCGAAGCCCTGATGCTGGCCAGCCAGAAGCTGGGCGAGAAGCTCTATGCCGAGCAGCAGGCGGCTGCGGGCGCCGCCGGTGCGGCCCCCGAGGCAGAACAGGCCCAGCAGGCCAGCCGCCCTGCCGACGACAATGTGGTGGACGCCGAGGTCAAGGAAGTGAAGAAGGGTTGATGTCGGACGCCTTGCGCCGCCTCAACGCGCCGCGCTCGACGCTTACCCCACGGTAAGGTCAGCGCGGCGTTCCTGCTCTGGAAGTTAAAGAACATGGCCAACAAAAGAGACTTTTACGAAATCCTCGGCGTGCCCAAGAACGCGTCCGAGGAAGAGATCAAGAAGGCCTATCGCAAGCTGGCGATGAAGCACCACCCTGACCGCAACCAGGGCGACAGCGCCAAGACGGCCGAGGAAAAATTCAAGGAGGCCAAGGAGGCCTACGAGATGCTGTCGGACGCGCAGAAGCGCGCAGCCTACGACCAGTACGGTCACGCTGGCGTGGACCCGAACATGCGCGGGGGCCCGGGTGACGGTTTCGGTGGTGGTTTTGCCGAGGCCTTCGGCGACATCTTCGGCGACATGTTCGGCCAGCAACAGCGCGGCCGTGGTGGACGGCAGGTCTACCGCGGCAGCGACCTGAGTTATGCCATGGAGATCACGCTGGAGGAAGCCGCCCACGGCAAGGACGCGCAGATCCGCATCCCGAGCTGGGACAACTGCGGTACCTGCCACGGCAGCGGCGCCAAGCCGGGCACCCAGGCCAAGACCTGCAGCACCTGCCACGGCAGTGGCTCGGTACAGATGCGCCAGGGCTTCTTCAGCGTGCAGCAGACCTGCCCGCACTGCCACGGCACGGGCAAGATCATCCCCGACCCCTGCACCACCTGCATGGGCCAGGGCCGCATCAAGCGCCAGAAGACGCTGGAGGTGAAGATCCCCGCCGGCATCGACGACGGCATGCGCATCCGCAGTGCCGGCAACGGCGAGCCGGGTACCAACGGTGGCCCGCCGGGCGACCTCTACATCGAGATCCGGCTCAAGAAGCACGACATCTTCGAGCGCGACGGCGACGACCTGCATTGCGCCGTGCCCATCAGCATCGTCACCGCGGCGCTGGGCGGCGAGATCGAGGTGCCCACGCTGCAGGGCAAGGCCGCCATCGACCTGCCCGAAGGCACGCAGACCGGCAAGCAGTTCCGCCTGCGCGGCAAGGGCATCAAGGGCGTGCGCTCCAGCTATCCCGGCGACCTCTACTGCCACATCACGGTGGAGACACCGGTCAAACTCACCGAGCACCAGCGCAAGCTGCTGCGCGAGCTCGACGAGTCCCTGCGCAAGGGCGGTGCCAAGCACTCGCCTGGTGAAGGCAGCTGGGCCGACCGGCTCAAGAGCTTCTTCAGCTGAGCGATCCGCCGCTGCACACAAGCCGCGAGAGCCACAGGCCTCGCGGCTTTTCTTTTTGACCTGCGTCATGGGTGACGGTGCCAGCCTCGTTACCATGCAGCCATGAGCGTCTCCATCACCTTCCTCGGCGGGGCCGGCACGGTCACCGGTTCCAAATACCTCGTGCGCCATGGCCGCCATACGCTCATGGTGGATTGCGGCCTGTTCCAGGGCTACAAGCAGCTGCGCCTGCGCAACTGGAACCCGCTGCCTGTCGCTCCCAACCAGGTCGATGCCGTGCTGCTGACGCATGCGCACCTGGACCACAGCGGTTACCTGCCCCTGCTGGCGCGCGAGGGCTTTCATGGCAAGGTCTGGGCCACGCCGGGCACGCAGGCCCTGTGCAAGATCCTGCTGCCCGACAGCGGCCACATCCAGGAGGAAGACGCGGCCTACGCCAACCGCCACGGCTTTTCCAAGCACGCGCCGGCGCTGCCGCTGTACACGCGACAAAACGCGCTGAACTGCCTGAGCCTGATCAAGCCTGTGGATTTCGGCCGCAGCTTCGAGCCCATCCCCGAATGCCGCGCCACCTTCCACCGCGCCGGCCACATCCTGGGCGCGGCCAGCCTGCTGCTGGAGATCGCGGGCCGGCGCATCCTGTTCTCGGGCGACCTCGGGCGCAGCGATGACTTCCTCATGCGCGCGCCCGAGCCGGCGCCCCAGGCCGATACCGTGCTGATCGAGTCCACCTACGGTGACCGCCTGCATCCGCAGGAGGACGTGCTGGCCGAACTCGGCCCCGCCCTGCAGCGCCTGGCTGCGCGTGGCGGCGTGGCCGTGCTGCCGGTGTTTGCCGTCGGCCGGGCGCAGGAGATCCTGCACGCCATCGACGTGCTCAAGCAGCGCGGCGAAATTCCCGCCAAGCTGCCCGTCTTCCTCGACAGCCCCATGGCCATCCACACCACCCACCTGTTCGAGCATTTTCCCGACGAGCACAAGCTCGATGCACGCGCCGTGCGTGCCCTGACCCACAGCGCCACCATGGTCAACACACCCGACGAATCCAAGGCCTTGGCGCGCCGTCACGGCCCCATGGTCATCCTGGCCGCCAGCGGCATGGCCACAGGCGGGCGCGTGCTGCACCACCTGTCGCTCTATGCGGGCAACCACCGCAACATGATCATCCTCACCGGCTACCAGGCCCCGGGCACGCGCGGCGCCACCCTGTCCAGCGGCGCGCCGTCGGTGCGCATCCACGGCCGGGACGTGAGCGTGAGTGCCGAGATCGTGCAACTGCAATCGGCCTCGGCCCACGCCGATGCGAACCAGCTCGAAGCCTGGCTGCGCACCCTGCCATCGGCGCCGGACCAGGTCTACGTGGTCCATGGCGAGGCTGGTGCTGCCGACGCGCTGCGCATGCGCATCGAACACGGGCTGGGCTGGCGAGCACTCGTGCCCGAGCATGGAGCGACTTGGCCGGCATGAACCCTCGCCCTGTCTGGTACGCAGGGTTACCACCCGTTACAGAATGGGCCCCTGATCGGTCAGAATGACGGTCCATGAGTCTGCGCCTGTTCCACATCACCGAATTCGCCGATTCCATGCTCACGCCGGCCGCGCAGCGCGAGGCCCGGCATCCGGCCCTTCTGCTCCTGCTGGCCAGCCTCTGGCTGGCGCTGGCGGGCAATGTCCCGCTCTGGCGCGAACTGTCACGCCTCCCCATGGACGGGGGCAGCTTCGTCTGGATCGCGCTGTGCTTCGCCCTGCTGACCACGGCCGCACTCGGCCTGCTGCTGAGCCTGCTGAACTGGCCCTGGCTGCTCAAGGGCGTGATCACGCTGCTGCTCTGGCTGGCCGCGCTCAACACTGCGCTGCTCTGGGCCGGTCATGCCTACCTCAGCACGGCCCTGGTGCCCCAGGGACTGCCCACGGTGCTGGCCCAGCTGCGGTCCCTGCCGATCTGGCAACTGCTGCTGGTACTGGGCGTGCTCGCCCTGGTGCCCTCGATCTGGCTCTGGCAGCTGCGGCTGCGCCGCGTGGCCCTGCCCACCCGCCTGCCGCAAAACCTGCTGCTGGCCCTGCTCTTCAGCTGCCTGCTGGCCGCCATCTGGTTTGCGGGCCGCAGCACCCTGCTGCCTCTGCTGCAGGAACAACCGCGCTGGCTGGAGCTGCTGAGCCCTTTCAACACCCTGCTGAGCCTGCGCCACTGAGCGCCAGGCCGGGGCCGCGGGCCCTGCTTTCGCTATGATGGCCGCGAGACATCTCCCGGCGGCAAGACCGGCACGCACGCATCAAGGAGGCAGCCTTGGGTACGAGTCCTGAACGGCAGTCCGCCCCGGGCGGCTCCAGCGATTTCCAGTCGCTGCTGCTGCAGGCCATCTACGACATCTCGCCCGACGGCATCCTCGTCGTCAACGAGCAGGGTCTGGTGGTCTCGCACAACCGCCCCTTTCTGCAGCTCTGGAACATTGCCCCGAGCAAGCTGCACATGCGTGACGACGGCACGGTGGTGGGCGAATCCGATGCGCCGCTGCTGGCCGAAGTCGTGGCCCGGGTCCAGAACCCGGCCGCCTTTCTGGAGCGCGTGCGTGAGCTCTACGACAACCCCCAGCTCGACGACCACTGCGAGATCGAGCTCAAGGACGGCCGCACGCTGGAGCGCCACTCCACCGTGCTGCGTGACGGGGGCGGCCGCTACCTGGGGCGGGTCTGGTTCTTCCGCGACATCACGGCCCAGAAGAACCACGAAAGCGCGCTGATCCAGCTGGCCCGGCACGACCCGCTGACCGGTGTGGCCAACCGGCGTTATTTCTTCGAACGCGGGGAGCAGGAATTCATGCGCAGCCGGCGCTACCACCTGCCGCTGTCCCTGGCGCTGATCGATGTGGACCACTTCAAGCAGATCAACGACCAGCTGGGCCATGCCACGGGTGACGAGGTGCTCAAGATGCTGAGCCGCAAGTTCGGCGAGCTGCTGCGCGACAGCGATCTGATCGCCCGCATCGGCGGCGAGGAGTTCGCCATCCTCATGCCCAGCACCGGGCTGGCCGGTGCTGCCCTGATGGCCGAGCGCCTGCGCATGGCCGTCACGGAAGCGCCCACCCCGGTGGCGGGGCAGATGCTGAACCTGCGCTTCAGCGCCGGCGTGACCCAGCTCAAGGCCAAGGACCAGTCCATCGAGGACTGCCTGCGTCGCGCCGACGAGGCCATGTACAAGGCCAAGCAGGCCGGGCGCGACCGCGTCGAGGCCTGCGCCTGACGTGCACCGCGGCGGGCCACCCGCAGGTCTTGCAACAGACTGATACAAAGATCCTGCGTCTTTGCGCGCGGTGAGCCTGGAATCGGCCCGTCGATCCGGAAGAATAGGGAAAACATCGTTGGGACTTTCGACGCGGACGGTACCGGGTGCGCATGCAAGACAAACTGCAGCAGTGTGCATGACAGGCCGTCTCATTTGCCATGAGCAGACAGGCTCTTCAACTCATCCGTACCTCGGGGACGGCGTCCGGACACCAGACGCGCCGGTTCATGGGCCTTCTGGCCGGCAAGGCCGAGGGATTTGTGGCCGAACAGGAACAGGCCTTGCTGCGACAGGTGCGCGAACACCTGCTCGATCTGGCCGATTCCCGCAAGTCCCTGGAGAGCGCACAGCACATCCGCTCCGCCGCGGTCCTGCTCGACCGGCAGTCAGCGGCCATGTGTGCCGCCCTGCGTCAGTCCCTCGCCCGCGCGCTGCGGCAGGCCCTGCCTCAAGGAGATGCATCGTCGGGCCCGTCCGACCAGCCTGCCCGTGACATCGACGGGCTCACGCTGAGCCTGATCGATGTCGACGAAGTCAACCGTCTGCTGCTGCTCGACCGCGTGGCACAGCCCTTCAACCTGCGCTACGAGCCCGCGCTCACCAGCCTGTCGCGCAAGCTGGCCGCGCTCATGCGCCGGCCCCATCTGCCGCTGTCGGAAAACCCCTTCCGGCCGGCCATCTTCATCGGGGCCTTCATGTCGGCCTGGGACAACGGTGACTTCGACCGCGAGGCCCACGACGATCTGATGGGCTCGCTCGATGTCGACCACTTCCTCGATCTGGCCCCACTGTATGCGGGCTTGCTTGCCCTGCTGGACGAAGCGGGTGTGCAGGCCCAGCCACAGACACACCGCATCCGCAAGGCGCCCGACAGCAGCGCTGCCCCGCTGAGCGCAGCCTCCCCTCTGAGCGCCTCGGCACCGCTGGACAGCCGCGCCGGGCCGGTCGCCCCCACCCACGGCGAGGGCTCGACCTGGAGCGCCCTGGTCCCCGCCAGCCGCGCGATTGCCCAGCAGGCGCGCACCTTCCTGCAACGCATGGGCTGGGCACGCCCGCAGGCCGGCGACACGATAGACGCGCCTGCGATGACCGGGACCGCATCCACCCGGGTACGACCTCAGGCAGCGGCGGATCCGCAGCTCATGGACTACCTCACGCGGATCCAGGCGGACCATCCGCCGGCCGCCGCGCAGTCGCCGGAGGACGAGGAAGCCGCGCCTCCCGCCCACACCAATGTGCTGCGCCAGCTGCGCGAGCGTGAGGAAATCCAGCGCGCACCCGAACTGGACCGCGGCACCGTCGACGTGCTGGCCGAGGTCTTCGACTATGTTTTCGCCGACCAGGCCATCCCCGTGCAGATGAAGATGGTGATCGGTCGTCTGCAGATCCCGGTGCTCAAGGCGGCCATGATGGACCGCGACTTCTTCCTCTCGGGCGATCACCCGGCCCGCAAGCTCGTGGACACGCTGGCCACCGCCTCCGTGGCCTGGGCGCCCGAGAAGGGCGAGGACGACCCGCTCTACGTGCGCATCGAGACCACGGTGCAGCGCGTGCTGAGCGAGTTCGAGGACGACCTGACGGTCTTCCGGGAGCTGCTTGCCGAGTTCATGGAGTTCCTGTTCGAGACCGAACAGCAGGCCGAAGCGCGCATCCAGCCCGCCGCCCGACAGGAACAGGACCAGGAGGCACTGGCGCAAGCCCAGGCCCAGGCGGACGAGGTCATCCACGCGAGGCTGAAGGCCCTGAGCGAACCACTCGCGCCTTTCCTGCCCCCCTTCCTGACCAACCAGTGGCGCGACGTCATCGCCCACGCCGACGTGCGTGAGCACGAGGCGCCGGGGAGCCGCGCAGCCGCGCTGCAGACCATGGACCAGCTGATCTGGAGTGTGCAGCCCAAGACCCGTGCCGAAGACCGCCGCCAGCTGGTGCAGGTGCTGCCCGAGCTGGTGCGCCAGATCAACGCCGGGCTGGACGCGCTGGGCTGG
>CAMLNH010000134.1 GCA_946481355.1 uncultured Curvibacter sp. | reverse complement strand
TCGGCAAGACCATCCACCCGCACCCCACGCTGGGCGAAAGCATCGGCATGGCGGCCGAGGTGGCGCACGGCTCCTGCACCGACGTGCCGCCAGCCCGCAAGTAGGCGCAAGGCGTTGCATGGCAAAGGCCTCACCGTCGGGTGAGGCCTTTGTCTTTGATGGCGGCCAGTGCAAGGCTTGGCCCTGACGGGCTAGCCTGCGTGTAACGGTTCAAAACAGGGAGCTTGCGCCCGACCTCTACAATGAAACGTACAGCACCGTCACGATTGCCATGAATTTTCTTCGCCTGTTCTGGAGCTGGTTGCGTTCCTCCTTCGTTCCGTTTCTCAAGACCCGGGTCCTGCCTATTTTTCGCCATCGGGTCTTCCGCGTCGTCGTCCTGCTGCTCGGGCTGGGCCTGAGCGGCTATCTCTACTATCTCGACGTCACCATCCGTGAAGCCTTCGACGGGCGCAAGTTCGCGGTGCCCGCGCGCGTCTACGGTCGGGCCCTGGAGGTCTACCCGGGGCTGAAGCTGACACCTGCACAACTGGTGGAGGAGCTGCGTGCCGTCGGGTACCGGGAGCATCCGCGGCCCGACGAGGATGCGACCTACCGCTACACGCTCAACGGCGTTGAATTCACGAGCCGTGAGTTCGCGTTCTGGGACGGTCTGCAGCCGACCCAGCGCCTGCGTGTCGAGTTTGCCGACGGTGTCGTGGCGCTGCTCCAGGAGCGGGGCGGCGAGGGCAAGGACATCCCGTTGCTGCGTCTGGAGCCACCTCAGATCGGCGGCATCTATCCTGGTCACAACGAGGATCGGGATCTGTTGCGCCTGTCCCAGGTTCCCCAGACCCTGATCGATGCGCTGATCGCGATCGAGGACCGCAAGTTCTACACGCACTGGGGCATCGATCCGCGCGGTATCGCGCGCGCACTGTACAAGACCCTGAGCGGCCAGCGCATCGAGGGCGGTAGTACGCTGACCCAGCAGCTGGTGAAGAACTTCTTCCTGACCTCCGAGCGCACCCTCACGCGCAAGGCCAACGAGGTCCTGATGGCCATGCTGCTGGAGCTGCACTACAGCAAGGACGAGATCCTCGAGACCTATCTGAACGAGATCTATCTGGGGCAGGACGCCAACCGCGCCATCCACGGCGTGGGCCTGGCCAGCTATTTCTATTTCGACCGCCCGCTGGACCGGCTGGAGCTGCACGAGATCGCCACCCTGGTGGGCATGATCAAGGGCCCGGCCATCTACGACCCGCGTCGCAAGCCGGAGCAGGCCCTGCAGCGGCGCAACATCGTGCTGCAGGAGATGGTCAAGCTCGAGGCCATCACCCAGCAGGAGTTCGTGCTGGCCCGGCAGAAGCCGCTGGGTGTGGCCCCGCGCGCGCCCACCGGCACCTCACCTTATCCCGCCTTCCTGCAGTACGTGCACCGCCAGCTGCAGCGCGACTACCGCGAGGAGGATCTGCGCAGCGAGGGCCTGCGCATCTTCACCACGCTGGATCCGCGCATCCAGCGCTCGGCCGAGCAGGCCCTGTCGCAACGGCTGGACCAGATCGAGAAGGCCCGCAAGCTGCCGCTCAACACACTGGAAGGCTCGGTGGTCGTCAGCAGCACCCAGAACGGCGAGGTGCAGGCCATCGTGGGTGGGCGCCAGGCGCGATACGCCGGCTACAACCGGGCGCTGGATGCGAAGCGTCAGATCGGGTCGCTGGCCAAGCCCATCGTCTACCTGACGGCGCTGGAGAATCCCGCGAAGTACACCCTGCTCACGCCGCTGGACGACAGCGAGCTGGTCTGGCGGGAGCGTGGTTCTCCGGACTGGAAGCCGAAGAACTACGACCAGAAGTTCAATGGCCAGGTGCCGCTGCACACGGCGCTGGCGCGTTCGCTCAATGTCTCGACCGCGCGCCTGGGCATCGAGCTGGGGGTTGAACGCATCCTGGACAAGCTGCCGCGCTTCGGCATCGAGCAGCGCCCGCCGGCCTTTCCCTCGTCGCTGCTCGGGGCCTACGAGCTGTCGCCGCTTGAGGTGACGCAGATGTACCAGACCTTTGCCGACGGTGGTTTCCGCACACCGCTGCGCGCCATCCGCGACATCGTCACCGCCGATGGTCTGCCCTTGCAGCGCTATCCGCTCAATGTCGAGGCAGTGGCCGCTGCGGCGCCGGTCTATCTGCTGACCACGGCGCTGCAGGGTGCGGTCAAGGACGGCACCGGCCAGGGCCTGAGCAACTGGGTACCGGCCGACGTGCATGTGGCCGGCAAGACCGGCACCACGGATGATCTGCGCGACAGCTGGTTCGCGGGCTATACCGGCAACCACGTGGCCGTGGTCTGGGTGGGCCGCGATGACAACAAGTCGACCGGGCTGACGGGCAGCAATGGTGCGCTGACGGTCTGGGGGGAGATGATGAAGAGCCTGCAGCCCGAAGCCCTTCAGCCGGTGGTGCCGGAGGACATCGAGTTCGTCGCCATCGATCCACCCGCGGGTGCGAGCCCTGAGGAGGCCTGCCAGGCGTCCGTGCTCCTGCCCTTCATCAAGGGCTCGGCACCGGCCGGCTCGGCATCCTGTGATCCGTCGGACCGGCCGCTGCCCGGTGCTCAGGATGCGCCCGCGCAGGATCCTTCCACCCAGCGCAGCTGGTTCCGTAGGTTGTTCGACTGATGCAACGATACCTTGCCTGTTTCCTCGCGGCGGCACTCCTGCTGCTGGCGGGTTGTGCCAGCGTGGACACAGCGCCGCCGGCACCCGTCGAAGAGGCGTCGCCTGTGCGGGTGCCTGACCCGACCGGGGTCACCCCGCCGGACGCGTCGGCCCAGACCAGCCCGGTGCCCGGCGGTGAGGGCGTGCCGGGGGCGGAACTCCCCGCGGCTGCGGAGCCTCCACCCTTGCCACCGGCTTCGGGCAACCGGGCCGTGATCGCGTTGCTGGACCGTGCACAGGCGGACGCCGGTGCCGGGCGTGCCGATGCGGCCAGCGCGACCCTGGAGCGCGCCTTGCGCATCGAACCACGCAATGCAAGGCTGTGGCACGAACTGGCCCAGCTTCGTCTCGCCCAGGGGCAATACGCCCAGGCGATCTCCCTGGCCCAGAAGTCCAACAGCTTTGCCGGTGCGCAGCGGCAGTTGCAGGCCCTGAACTGGCGCGTGATCGGCCAGGCCCGGATCGCCCAGGGCAATCCAGACGCCGGGCAGAAGGCGCTCGATCGGGCGGCGGCGCTCGAGCAGTGATCTGGGCAGAGACTGACGCCTGATTCGCCGGTCTTCTTCTTCCAAAGAACGGGCACCTGCGGGTGCCCGTTCTGCTTTGTGGCAGGAAATTCACTGCGGGCAGCTTGTGATTGCGTTTTTGTAACAAGACGTTACACTGCGTTACATCAAGTTACATGGGGCGTCCGTCGCCCCTGTCGATCTGACCTGAGGGGGGAAGATGGAACGTACGCTCGGAATCCTGCTGGTCCTGCTCGTGGCGGGGCATGCCGTTCGCGCGCAAACCGTTGTTCCACCGGCCAGTACGGATCCGGGGCGGCTCCGGGGACGGATCGAAGCGCCCCCCAGCCCCGCCGAGGCGGCGCGCCTGCCTGAACTCCGCGGCGCGGGGCAGGCGCAGGTGCCCGACTCCGTGCGTGCCCTGCGCATCACGCTGTCGGCCGTGCGGATCGAGGGCAGCACGGTCTACAGCGCCGAGCAGTTGCAGGCCCTGACCTCGTCCTATGTCGGGCGTGAGATCAGCGGTGCAGACCTCTACGTCCTGGCCCAGGCGCTGACCACGCGCTACCGCAACGACGGTTACTTCCTCTCGGTCGTCATCGTGCCACCGCAGTCGCTGGCAGGAGGTGTCCTGAGCCTGCGGGTGATCGAGGGCCATATCGCCAGCGTGCGGGTCGAAGGCGATCCGCGCCTGCGCGAGAAGCTGCAGGAGATCGGTGCGCAAATCCAGGCCGCACGCCCGCTCTCGGCCGAGCTGCTCGAGCGCTACCTGCTGATCGCCAACGATTTCCCGGGCCTGCGCCTGCGCAGCGTGCTCTCGCCCTCGCAGACCGTGGGGGCCGCCGACCTGACCCTGATCGCCAGCGTGCGCGATGTTGAAGGCTTCTACAGCTACGACAACTACGGCAGCCGCTACCTCGGCCCCAACCAGAGCACGGCGGGCCTGACGGTCAACCAGTTGCTCGGCATCAACGACCAGTGGCGCCTCATCGGGGCCGGCACGGGCAACAGCGAGATGGGTTATGCGCAGCTCTCCTACAGCCAGACCCTCAATGTCGAGGGCCTGCAGCTCAACGCCTCGGCCTCGCAGGCGCGCACGCGACCGGGTGACACCTTGCGCGCCTTCGATGTCAGGGGCTATTCGGACGCCTGGACCCTGGGTCTGGTCTTTCCCTGGTTGCGCACCCGCAACCAGAGCGTCTCGCTGCGGATCGCCTACGACCATGCGGACATCCGCAGCGACATCCTCGGTGCACGGGTCAGCGAGGACCACATCCGTGCACTGCGTGCTGGCCTGGGCTGGCGCGCGCTCGATGCGCTGGGTGGGCAGAACACGCTGGACGTCGACTACAGCAAGGGCCTGGGCGGCACGCAGGAAGACGATCCGCTCAAGAGCCGGGTCGGCGCCGACGGGCAGTTCAGCAAGGTGACGATGGAGTACACGCGCCAACAGCCTCTCGGAGGCAACTGGTCCCTGGGTCTGGGCCTGGCCGGGCAGTGGACGCCGGAACGGCCGCTGCTGTCGTCCGAGCAGTTCGCACTGGGTGGGCGGCGCTACGGCCGGGCCTACGACGCGGCCGAACTGGTGGGTGACCGGGGCTGGGCCCTGCGCCTGGAACCGCGCCGCCATGGTGTGACCGATGGTTACTGGCTGCGGGCCTGGCAGCTTTTCGGTTTCTACGACGTGGGCGAGGTGGGGCGCTTCGGCACCCAGTCTGCCGGCACGCCCTGGCACCAGAGCCTGGCCTCGGCAGGGCTGGGCACGCGGCTGCATCTGGTCGGTTCGGCCACCGTGCAGCTCGAGGCGGCCTGGCCCATGACCAGAACGCCGGCCAGTCAGTCGGGCGAGGGCAAATCGGCCCGCCTGTTGGGCTCGCTGCTCATTGCCTTCTAGCAGTTGGACGTCAAGGGGTACTCTCATGAAAAGTCGACCAAGATTCCTGCACGCACAGCGCGATCCGCGCGTCCTCAAGGCTCTGCCATGGGCGCTGGCCATGTGCTTCGGCACACCGGTGGGCGCGCAGATCAACCCCTCGACAGCCGGCCTGCCCATGGGGGGCACCGTGGCCGCGGGCAGCGTGAGCAGTGCGCTGACCGCCGACCGGTTGACGCTCACCCAGAGCAGCAACCGGGCCATCCTCGACTGGCAGTCCTTCAACATCGCGGCGGGCCGCACGGTGGAGTTCGTGCAGCCCAATGCGCAGGCCGCCGTGCTCAACCGCGTCTCGGCCGGCGCGGGTCTGTCGGAAATCCACGGCAGCCTGCAGGCCAACGGCATGGTGCTGCTGATGAACCCCAACGGCGTGTTGTTCGGAAGCGGGGCGAACGTCAACGTAGGCGCGCTGATCGCCACGACGGGTACGGTGGACCCGAGCCGCTTTGTGGATGAGGTCAACGCCGGCTTTGTGGCCATCAGCGGGGCCACGGGGACGGTGCGCAACCAGGGACAGATCACGGCGCAGAACGCCGGCCTGGTGGCCCTGGTCGCACCCTCGGTGGTCAACGACGGGCAGATCACGGCCACGGGCGGACGTATCGCGCTGGCCGGCAGCGACCGTGCCACGGTCAGCCTCAACGGCGGACTTTTCGAGTTTGCCCTGCCGGCCGGGGCCGCCGGGACCCAGGTGCACAACGCGGTCGGTTCCAGCCTCGAAGGTGCGCAGCTGCTGCTGAGCACAGGCGATGCGGCCGGCCTGCTGACCGGCACCATCAACCTGGAAGGCATCCAGCAGGCCAGCAGCGCCATCGTGGTCGATGGCGGTACGGTGGAATTACGCACTGCACTTGATGCGCCGGCACTCAGTGGCAGTTCGCGGCGCATCGATGTCAGCACGGGCGCCCGCGTCGCCGATGCCGTGAAGATCGCGCGCACCGGCAGCGCAGGCGACGGCGCCACGGTGGCGCTCATGGCCGGCGATCACACGCAGCCCATCGTGCTCGACAAGGCCAACCTCACGCTGCAGGGGGAGGAGAACGCGCGCCTGCTCGTATCGGATCTGACCGAGGTCAACGGCATCAGTATCCGGGCCCATGGTGTGACCGTGGAGAACCTCGAAATCGCCGGACCGGTGGCCTCGCCCTATACGAGCTACTACGACGGGACGACGCCGCGCCCCAACATCAGCCGCGGCATCGCAGTGGCCGACGGCGTGACCGGCTTCACCCTCCGCAACAACGATATCCACGACTTGCGCACCGGTATCCTGGTTCATGGCCGCAACAGCACGGGCAGCATCAGCGGCAACCGCATCGAGAACACCAAGAGCGGCATCTCGGTGCAGTACACCGACGGCAGCGGCATCACCATGGCCGGCAACACCCAGGGCCCGGTGGGCAATGAATGGGGGCTGAACCTGCACCTCAATGGCCATCTGGACGGCAGCGGCAACATTCTGAGCAACAGCACGCCCATCGCGGCCGCCCCCAGCCTGGCCTGGCAGCAGGCCCTGCTGGACCTGAGCACGGCCAACAGCGGCTGGAGCGTGCAGGACCAGGGCTACACCAGCGCCAACCGCACGCAGGTGCAGGTGGGCGGCAGCGGCACGGCGGGCAACCAGGGCAGTGTGCTCACGCCCATCAATACCGTGCAGGGCGGTATCAACGCTGTGGTCAGTGGCGGAACGGTGCACGTGGCGTCCGGCAGCTACACGCAGACCTCGACGCTCAACGTCAACAAACCACTGACCCTGGCCGGTGCGGGCGAGGCGACGACGACCCTTGATGCGCGTGGCCTCACCTCCGGCTACGGCATGCTGGTGACCGCCGACAACGTCACCCTGCGCGACTTCACCTTCTACGGCCCGTCCGCCTTCTATGCCTCGGCCTATGGCATCAAGGTCTCGCCCTCGGGCAATGCGGATGCCCGCCTGCGCAACTTCACCATCACGAACGTCACGAGCCGCGGCGCGGGCAAGGCCGAACTGGACCTCAACGGCGTTGATGGCGCGCTGATCGATCACGTCACGCTCGACGGCGCACCGGTGGCCGGCGGCACGGGCAGCAGCGCGGGCGCGGGCCTGCAGCTGACCGACAGCGCCAGCATCACGGTGCGCCACACCACCACGCGCAACAACGACTGGGGTGGCGTCGCGCTCTACCAGGCCAACCGCAGCTACAACCAGCAGACGAACAACATCCGCATCG
>CAMLNH010000133.1 GCA_946481355.1 uncultured Curvibacter sp. | reverse complement strand
TGCTGCAGCACGCCGCGCAGACCGGCCATGGGCGTGCCGATCACCACGAGGTCCTGCCCCTGGCAGAGATCCGCCAGGGCATCGGCCGGGCCGTCGGTCAGCTGCAGGCTCGCGGGCAGGGGCAGATCCGGCAGGTAGCGCGCATTGACACGTGCCGAGCGCATGGCGGCCGCCTGCGCCGGGTCGCGGGCCCAGAGCACGACCTCGTGGCCAGCCTGAGGGTTCTGGCTGGCGCTCATGGCCAGGGCCGTACCCCAGGCGCCGGCACCAAGCACGAGTATCTTCATGGTCTGTGTGCTGCCCGTGAAAGGCGCGCCTTACTGAACCTGGGCCGCCCCGTTGCCCTGCTGCTGTTGCTGCTCGTACAAGGCCTGAAAGTTGATCTCCTGCAGGTGCACGGGCGGGAAGCCGGCGCGCTGCACGATGTCGGCCACATTGCTGCGCAGATAGGGAAAGACGATCTGCGGGCAGACCACGCCCACGATGGGGCCCATCTGGTTATCGGGCAGATTGCGGATCTCGAAGATGCCGGACTGTTTGGCCTCGACCAGAAAAACCGTCTTGTCGGCGATCTTGGTCTGCACGGTCGCCGTCACCGACACCTCGAACACGCCCTCGGCCACCGGCTGGGCCTCGACGCCGAGCTGGATGTCGACGGCGGGCTGCTCGCCCTGCAGCAGGATGGCCGGGGAATTGGGCTGCTCCAGCGAAGCCTCCTTGAGGTAGACGCGCTGGATCTGGAAGACGGGTTCTTGCTGCTCGGCCATGGATCTGCCTTGAAAAATGGAAAGTCAAAAAATGAGAGCCCGCCCGGTGGATACCGAGCGGGCCCGCGATCGGATCGCAGCGATTATCTCAGGCCGCCTGCAGCAGGGGCAGCAGGCCGCCCTGGGCGTCCAGGGCCATGAGGTCGTCGCAGCCGCCCACGTGGGTGGCGCCGATGAAGATCTGCGGCACGGTGCGCCGGCCGGTGCTGCTCATCATCTGCTCACGCGCCGCAGGGTCGGTGTCGATGCGGATCTCCTCGATCTGCGCCACGCCCTTGGACTTGAGCAGCTGCTTGGCCCGCATGCAGTAGGGGCAGACCGCGGTGGTATACATCTTGACGGCAGCCATGGCTCAACCTTTCTCGACCGGCAGGCTGGCGGCACGCCAGCTGGCCAGACCGCCACCCAGGGATTGCGCCTTGGCATAGCCCAGCCCCTTGGCGATGCGGGCTGCACTGCCCGAACGCGAACCGCTCTGACAGGCGAAGATCACCGGCAGGTCCTTGTTCTTCACGGCGGCAGGCAGTTGCTGGGCCAGCTGAGCCAAGGGGATGTTCTTGGCGCCGCTCACATGGCCCGCCGCGTACTCAGCCGGCTCGCAGACGTCGATCACGACCGCCTTTTCACGGTTGATCAGCTGTACGGCGGCCGCGGCCGTCAGGGCGCCGCCACCGCCGCTGCGGATGGTGGGCCAGGCCAGCATGAGGCCGGAGCTCAGGGCCAGCAGGATCAGAGCCCAGTTGTCGATGATGAATTTCACGGGTTTCCTTGCAGGTTTCCGACAGGGGAAGAGCGTGATTCTAAAATGGCGGGCTGGCGGCCGCAGGGCCCGGGCCGCAAACCCCTACCCGCATCCGCCCTGCCCATCACCGCTACGTAACCTCTTTCCCCGCGCCCCCATGTACAAACTCGTGCTCATCCGCCACGGCGAATCGACCTGGAACCTGGAAAACCGCTTCACCGGCTGGACCGACGTGGAGCTGACGCCCACCGGCGTCGCGCAGGCCCAGGAGGCCGGTCGCCTGCTGAAGGCCGCGGGCTACGAGTTCGACGTGGCCTACACCTCGGTGCTCAAGCGCGCGATCTGGACGCTGTGGTACGCGCTCGAGGAGATGGACCGCACCTGGCTGCCCGAGGTGAAGGACTGGCGCCTGAACGAGCGCCACTACGGCGCGCTGCAGGGCCTGAACAAGGCCGACATGGCCAAGCAGTACGGCGACGAGCAGGTGCTGATCTGGCGCCGCAGCTACGACACCCCGCCGCCGGCGCTGGAGCCCACCGACCCGCGCGGCCAGCGCCAGGACCTGCGCTACGCCAAGCTGCGGCCCGAGCAGATTCCGCTGACCGAATGCCTGAAGGACACGGTGGCGCGCGTGCTGCCGTTCTGGAACGAGTCGATGGCGCCGGCCATCCGCAGCGGCAAACGCGTGCTGGTGGCAGCGCACGGCAATTCCATCCGGGCGCTGGTGAAGTACCTGGACGGCATCTCCGACCAGGACATCGTGGGCCTGAACATCCCCAACGGCATCCCGCTGGTCTACGAACTTGACGCCGCGCTCAAGCCCATCCGCCACTACTACCTGGGTGACGCCGAAGCGGCAGCCCGTGCCGCCGCCGCGGTGGCCACCCAGGGCAAGAAGGCCTGAAGCAACGGCCCTGCCGGCCTTGCAGGGTGCTGGCCCGCCCCCATTTGGGGCAGGTCAGCACCAACTCACACAAATTGTCACCAGCGGCCGGAACCCCGGCGGCCAAGACGCTTCCAAGCGTGTATATTGAAGCGACGAGGGTATATCCATGGGTCAGAAACTGAAAATCGCAGGCTGGATTTCGCTGGGCGTGCTCGCCGGCGCGCTCACCACCGTCTCACTGCAGACCGTGGCGCGCAACAGCGTGGCACCCCTGCCGCTGGAAGAACTGCAGCAGCTTGCCGCGGTCTTCGGCATGATCAAGACCGACTACGTCGAGCCGGTCGATGAGAAGAAGCTCATCACCGACGCGATCTCGGGCATGGTCTCCAGCCTGGACCCGCATTCGCAGTACTTCGACAAGAAGTCCTACAAGGAATTCCGCGAGGGCACGGCAGGTCGCTTTGTCGGTGTGGGCATCGAGATCACGCAGGAAGACGGCCTGGTCAAGATCGTGTCGCCCATCGAGGGATCGCCCGCCTACCGCGCGGGCCTCAAGACCAATGACCTGATCACCCGCATCGACGACACCGCCGTCAAGGGCCTGACCCTCAACGAGGCCGTCAAGCGCATGCGCGGCGAGCCCAACACCAAAGTGGTCCTGACCATCTTCCGCAAGGACGAGAACCGCTCCTTCCCGGTGACCATCATCCGTGAGGAAATCAAGACCCAGTCGGTCAAGGGCAAGATGGTCGAGCCCGGTTACGGCTGGATCCGGCTGAGCCAGTTCCAGGAACGCACGGTCGAGGACTTCGTGCGCAAGGTCGAGGAACTCTACAAACAGGACCCGGCGCTCAAGGGCCTGGTGCTGGACCTGCGCAACGACCCGGGCGGCTTGCTCGACGCGGCCGTGGCCGTCTCGGCCGCCTTCCTGCCCGAGAACGTGACCGTGGTCTCCACCAACGGTCAGCTCGCCGAAAGCAAGTACACCTTCAAGGCCGCCCCCGAGTACTACCAGCGCCGTGGCAGCGGCGACCCGCTGCGCCGCCTGCCGGCCGCACTCAAGAAGGTGCCGCTGGTCGTGCTGGTCAACGAAGGCTCGGCCTCGGCCAGCGAGATCGTGGCCGGCGCCCTGCAGGACCACAAGCGCGCCACCGTCATGGGCAGCCAGACTTTCGGCAAGGGATCGGTGCAGACCGTGCGTCCGCTGGGCCCTGACACCGGCCTCAAGATCACCACGGCGCGCTACTACACGCCGGCCGGTCGCTCTATCCAGGCCAAGGGCATCCTGCCCGACGTCATGATCGACGAGACCGCCGACGGCAACATCTTCTCCGTGCTGCGCACGCGCGAAGCCGATCTGGACAAGCACCTGAGCAACGGCCAGAGCCCGGAGCAGAAGGACGAAGCACGCGAAAAGGCCCGCGACGCTGCACTCAAGAAGCTGGAGGAGGATGCCAAGAAGCCAGCCTCCGAGCGCCGTTTGCCTGAAGTCGGCAGCGACAAGGACTTCCAGCTCCAGCAGGCGCTCAACCAGCTCAAGGGCCTGCCGGTCCTGGTCAGCAAGACGCTGACCGAGCGCAAGGAAGAGCCAAAAGAGAATTGACCCCCAGGCTGCGCTCCCTTCGTTCGCTTCGCCACCCCCCTTGCAGGGGGCGGCATCAGCGGCCCGGCCAAGCCGGTTCCGCGATGCTCCGCGACGAAAATCTTGACGCTGCCAGCGACGCTGGACGCTCACCATGACCGACGACCAGTTGTTGCGCTACTCGCGGCACATCCTGCTCGATGACATCGGGGTCGAGGGCCAGCAGCGCATCCTCGACAGCCATGCACTGGTCATCGGCGCCGGCGGGCTGGGCTCACCCGTGGCCCTCTACCTCGGCTCGGCTGGTGTGGGCCGGCTCACCGTGGTCGACCACGACGCGGTGGACGTCACCAATCTGCAGCGTCAGATCGCGCACACCATGGCGCGCGTGGGCGCGCCGAAGGTCGACTCCATCCGCCAGGCTGTGGCGGCGCTCAATCCCGAGGTGCAGGTCCACACCGTGCAGCAGCGGGCCGATGCGGCCCTGCTGGCCGAACTCGTGGGCGCGGCCGACGTGGTGCTGGACTGCAGCGACAACTACGCCACGCGCCAGGCCATCCATGCCGCCTGCGTGCAGCAGGGCAAGCCCCTGGTCTCGGGCGCGGCGATCCGCTTCGACGGCCAGCTGGCCGTCTACGACCCACGCAACGCAGCCTCCCCCTGCTATGCCTGCGTCTTCGACCCGCGCGAGAACTTCGAGGAAGCCCTCTGCGCCACGATGGGCGTGTTCGCGCCGCTCGTCGGCATCATCGGCACCTTGCAGGCCGCCGAAGCGCTCAAGCTGCTCAGTGGTGCCGGCACGCCACTGACCGGTCGCCTGCTCATGCTCGACGGGCGGCACATGGCCTTCAACGAAGTCCGGCTGCCACGCAACCCGGCCTGCCCCGTCTGCGGCCAGGCGCATTGAGCGTGGCAACGCTGTGGCGAAGACCCGATTTGCGGGCCTGAAGCCGGCGAATTCGGCGTCCTGTCCGGTGGGGCTCCTGTTAGACTTTGTCATCCGAAACCGGACACCCCCGTGACCACCCCCGCCTTCCCCTTGCTGGATCTGCACGCCTTGCGCCTGGACGACGCGCGCGCGCTGCTCGAACACGGCGGTACGGAACTGCCCGCGCCGGAGCAGGGCACCGCCGCCTATCTGCAACGCATCATCGACGGCCTGTGCGAGCTCTCGCTGCGCGATCCGCTCACGGGCCTGGCCAACCGGCGCCACTTCCGTGCCGTGCTCTCGCGCGAGATAGAAATCGTGGCGCGTTCGGGTAATTCGGCGCTGTTGCTGATGCTCGACATCGATCACTTCAAGAAGATCAACGACAACCACGGCCACCTGGCCGGCGACAAGGTGCTGCAGGCCGTGGCCAAATGCATCAGCGGCTGCGTGCGCCCGCAGGATACGGTGGCGCGCTACGGGGGTGAAGAGTTCGCCATCGTCATGCCCGACTGCCAGGCGGCCTACGGCGAGACCGTGGCTGAACGCATCCGCCAGTCGGTCGCCGCCCTGGACATTCCCGTCTCACCCATCCTGAATCTGCAGATCACCACCAGCGTGGGCGGCGCCTTCGCCCCGGTCTGGGTGCGCTCCACGGCCGATCTGTGGATCGAACGTGCCGACACCCAGCTCTACCTGGCCAAGGCCCAGGGCCGCAACCAGGTCTGCATCGACCACCAGCAGGTCATCTCCGTCAGCGCAGAAGAAAAGAGCCTGCTGTTCGGCAGCCTGGCCGCAACGGAAAGCGCCTGGGGTGAACTGGGCGACAACCATACACCGAGGTTCAGCTGATGAGTGAGGAACTGGACAAGGACAAACCGGCCCCGACGGCCGTCCCCCTCAAACCCCTGGGCAAGGTACTGGCCATCACCAGCGGCAAGGGCGGCGTGGGCAAGACCTTCGTCTCCGCCAATCTGGCCGCTGCGCTGGCACGTCGCGGCCTGCGCGTGCTCGTGCTCGATGCCGACCTCGGCCTGGCCAATCTGGACGTGGTGCTCAACCTCTACCCCAAGACCACGCTGCACGATGTCTTCACCGGCAAGGCCAAACTGGAGGACGCCATCATCAAGGCGCCGGGCGGTTTCTCGGTGCTGCTCGCGGGTTCAGGCATGGTCGAGTACTCGCGCCTCACACCCGAGGTCCGCGACGAGTTCCTGCGCGTGATGGAAAGCCTGGTGCCGCGTTTCGACGTCGTCCTGCTCGACACGGGCGCCGGCATTTCCGACGTGGTGCTGTTCGCGGTCTCGCTGGCCTCCGAGGTGCTGCTCGTGGTCACACCCGAGCCGACCTCGCTGACCGACGCCTACGCCACCATCAAGGTGCTCGTGGGCCAGCAGAAGCGCCAGAACATCCGCATGATCGTCAACCAGACGGCCCGCCCCGGTGATGGCCGCGCCATCACCGTGCAGCTGCAGCAGGTGGTGGACCGCTTTGTGCCGGGCGAACCGGGCAAGCCGGTCAAGCTGGTCCATGTGGGCGACATCCCGGTCGACCCGTCCGTGCGCCAGGCCATCATGCGTCGCCAGCTCCTCATGCAGGTCACCCCTGGCTGCCCGGCCGGCCTGGCCCTGGTACAGCTGGCCGGCAAGATCGAAGACACGGTCATCCCGAAGAACAGCTGAGGCTCGCGCCCTAGCTACGCCAAAACTGGCGAAGAAATCGTAGCGAGCGGCCCAGGCGCAAGGCGGATGGAACGCAGGAACCGGAACGTACTTCAGGTACGTGAGGATTCCGACAACGAAGTTGCGGCAAGGCTCACTTTCGCGCCGCGAAAGTTAAGCGCAGCGGCCGGAGCCACCACCGCCCAACGCCGCGATCGAGTTGCGCAGTAGATTTATTCGCCAGTTTTTAGCTGCGGCCGATGATGGAGGCCGTCGCCATTAGCTCTTCGAGCAAGGCCAGCGAGACCTTGCCCGACACCGCATAGGGATCGAGCTCAGGCTTCTCCGAGTACTTCAACACGATGGAGGTGTTGATGCGCGCCAGATTGACCTGGCCCATGGTCCAGCCGCCGAAACGACGCTCGGCGATCTCCTCGTAGTGCAGCAGCACCACGTCCTTGTGGCGCACATCACGCTGGATGTGACCGTACAGATCGCTGACGGCACTGCGCCCGCCCTCGATGGCCTGCAGGAAGATGCCGCCGCCATAGCAGAGAATGCCGGTGATGCCACAGGTCGGGTTGTACTGGCGCGACTGCGTGAGGATGTTCTCGATGGCCGCCGGGCTGGCATCGACGGCGCGGCTGGCGTAGAGGAGACGGACCAACATGTTCAGGACCTTTGGGGAATCAGCGACAGGAATTCGCGGCGCAGCGTCGGGTCCTTGAGGAACACACCGCGCATGACCGAGTTGATCATCTTGCTGTCCATGTCCTTCACGCCGCGCCAGG
>CAMLNH010000132.1 GCA_946481355.1 uncultured Curvibacter sp. | reverse complement strand
CAGGCTCCACCGGGCGCCAGCGCTGCAGCGGCGCGATGATGGCCAGCATCACCAGCAGTTGCAGCAACCCGACGAGCAGCCAGCCGGTGCCGCTGTAGGCGTCCTCCAGGCGGTTGCCCAGCCCCAGCGCAAACGCCAGCGGCTGCACCAGGGTCTCGAACAGCCACTGGTGCGCCGTGTCGAAGGCATCGACAAAGAAGTCCATGGGGGATTATTTCCCGGCCGGCGCGCGTCGCGCGATCCAGTCGCGATAGTCCGGATGCTCGCGCAGGGTCTGGAAGCAGAAGCCCCGCGCCTTCAGGCCCTGGATCAGCGGCTCCAGCACGGCCGGTGCCCAGGGGTCGCGGCGCGACCAGATGCCCAGATGGGCCATCAGCACGTCGCCCGGCCGGATGTCGCGCAGCGCTTTCCTGAGCAAGGCGTCGTTGGGGTAGGTCTCGCTGGACAGCTCATCACCCAGGAAACCCGCTGGCGCCCAGCCCACGTGCTGGTAACCACAGGCACGGGCCGCGGACAGCAGGGCCGGCGACGTCTTGCCGCCAGGGGCTCGGTACAGAGGCAATGGGGTGCGGCCCGTGTGCTCCCGCAGGCGCTCACCCGCAGCGTTGATCTCGGCACAGTACTGGGCCGCGGTCCAGATTCGATCGCGACCGGCCTCGGGGCCAGCCGAAGCGCGTACACGGAACTTCATACTGCCGTCGGGCTGAGGCAGATCGGCACGCCAGTAGACATGGTCCAGGGTGTGGGAAGCGAACTCATGGCCTTCGGCGGCCCGCGCTCGCCACCAAGGCGCCCAGTGCGTGCCCAGGCTGCCATCGCCCTCGCGCGTGCGCTCGTCGGCGGCGAAGAAGGTCACACGCACCTCCTGGCGGCGCAGCACCTCGGCCACCAGTTCGGCCACACCCATGTGGCCGGTGTCTAAGGTCAGGTAGACCGGCTTGGCACAGTCCTGCGCCCGCACCGCTCCCCCTGCAAATGCAAGGGCCAGCAGGAACAGGCCGAATCTGGATCTATTGACGCGGCGCATGGTCCAGCGTCCAGACCCCATGCGGGGATTTGCCCACGCGTACCTGGCGTACGACCTGACGCGTGGTGGTGTCGATCACGCTGAGCTTCTGGGCCCAGCGCGACGAAAGCAGGATGTAGCGACCATCGGCCGTCAGGTCCATGCAGTCCGGTCCGCCCGGACCGGGGTACTGGTCCACGACGGCCATGGCCTTGAAGTCGATCTTGCTGATGGTGTTGGCCACGCGGTTGCTCACCAGCACATGCTGGCGATCGCCCACGGCCCGAAAAGCGTGCGCGCCCTTGCCCGTGGGAATGAGCTGCACCGAGGCAGGCACCGGCATGGCTAGGTCGAACACCTCCACGCTGTCGCCACCGGTCAGACCGACCAGCAGGAAACGGTCGTCCGGTGTACCGAAGACGTCGGCCGGCATGGGGCCGGTCTTGACGCGCCACAGCTGCCGCTGCGTGGCCAGGTCGAAGCCCACGAGCTCGTCGCTGTCCTGCATGGTCACGAAGGCGGTGGTGCTCTTGCTGTCGATCCAGATATGGCTGGGCGTGCGGCCTGTGGGAATGCGTTTGGCCAGCGTCAGATCCTGGCCATTCCAGCGGTAGATGTCGACGTGGTTGAGCCGGTTGGCCGCGGTCACGAACCATTGCATGTCGGGCGAGAAACGCAGGTGGTAGGGGTCGAGGATGCCGCGCACCGTGCGCTGCACCTCGGCGGTGCGCGGGTCGACGAAGGTGAGGCTGTCGCTGAAGGCGTTGGCGATGATCAGCGACTTTTCGTCCGGCGTCAGATAGAGATGGTGCGGCTCCTTGCCGGTGTGAAAGCGCTTGATCTCCTTCCAGGTCACCGGGTCGATCACGCTGACGTCGGCATCCTTGGAGTTGAGCACGAAGACCGGCGCCGGCTGCGACTGGGCACGGACCCCGGCGGCCATCAGGGCCAGCAACACAAGGCAGACGCGGAACAGGGACAGTCGCATGAAGGACCTGAAGTAAGGGAGCAGCTAGTGTAGCGGCCACCCGCAGCCCGACAGGCGCCTCGATTTGCGCCAGCGCAAAGGCTAGCGCTCAGACGCCCAGCAGGGCCAGGTCCTCTGCCTGCAGCCAGCGCCACTGGCCCACGGCGAGATCCGGCGGCAACCGCAACTCACCGATCTGCGAGCGATGGAGGGCCTCGACCCGGTTGCCTGCCGCAGCCACCATGCGCTTGACCTGGTGGTATTTACCGCCGGTCAGCGTCAGCCGCAGGTGCAGGGGACCGTCAAGCTCACAGGCGGCAGCCCACACCGGGCGCGGATCGTCGTCGAGCACCACACCGGCCAGCAACTTGGCGCACAGACCGGCATCGGCCGGATGTTTGAGCGTGACCTCGTAGACCTTGGGCACGTCGTGCTTGGGTGAAGCCAGGCGGTGGATAAGCTGGCCGTCATCGGTCAGCAGCAGCAGGCCCGTGGTGTCCTGGTCCAGACGGCCGATGGCCTGCACCCCTGTCACCGCCCCCTTGTTGGGACGCTGGCGCAGCGGCGCTGGCAGCAGGGTATAGACACTGGGCCAGGCGGATGGCTTCTGGGAACACTCGATGCCCGAGGGCTTGTGCAACATGATGCACGCCCGGACATGGCACACCCAGTCCTCGCCCTGCACACGCAGGCGCAGCCCTTCTGGGTCGAACTCGGTGCCGGCGTCGACGCAAGGTTGCCACTCACCGGTGGCCGCAGAGCGCACCAGCACATGGCCCTGCTGGATCAGCCCCGCACAGATCCGGCGCGTGCCAAAACCCTGGGCATACAGGATGTCCTGCAGCGGCAGGGAGCGACGCTCAAGCTCAGACCTGCCCAAGACAAACCCCCATGAATATGGGAAGAACGTGGCAGATCCGCCCTTCCAAGCCGCAATCAGGCTGGTATTCCGTGCAAAAGTTCATCCCCAAGCCCCTTCACCATGCTCCAGCTTCACCGTTTTTGTTCAGTATTGAGGCCGAGAACCTTACACTTTTTACAAACAACAAAACGCTGCCTATGAACGGGTACACAGGGTGGATGATAGTCGCAGGCCTCATGGTCGTGAGTGGCGCACTGGGTGCGTACGCCTACGCCATGCACCTGAAAAAACAGGACATGGCCAAGCGGCGCATCCCGCGCAAATGGCCATTGGCCGTGCGCGCCATGGTCAACAGCCGCGAGAAACTGGTCTGGCGCTGGATGATGCGCGCCTTCTCGGACCATCACGTCATGATCAAGCTGCCCGTGACACGCTTCACCATGCCCCAGGTCAAGGAAGAAGGACAGCACTGGTTCCAGATACTCAGCGGCGTGTACTGCACCTTCACTGTCTGCAACGCCGACGGCCACGTGATCGGCTGCGTCGATGTACCGGGCCCGCAAGGCCTGTCGCTGAGCAACCAGACCCTCAAGCACACCCTGCTCTCGCAGTGCAATGTCCGCTACTGGGTCGTCGACCCCGAGCATCTGCCCAGCCTGAGCACCATCCGCGCTGCCTTCCTGGGTGAACAGGCCGTCCTCAAGGAGGAGCTGGAACGGGTACGCACCGAGACCGAGTTCAACCAGACCCGCGCCAACCTCAAGGCCGCGCTCTCGCGCCAGCGCAACGCGCAACCCAGCGACTTCGCCCGTCTGGATGCCCTGCTCTCGGCCGACCCACACAGCCATGAGGCCTACGAAAGCCACCTCTCCACGTCCTGGAAGCACGACTCCTTCGTAGCACCGCTGGACAGCCGCTCCGGCGAGTTGCGCTGAAGCCGGATAAAAGAAAGCCCGACCTTCACAGGCCGGGCTCGTTCTGATGGCAGTCCGTGACGATCAGAACTTGTAGTTCGCCGTCAGCAGCACATTGCGGCGGGCGCCGTAGCCGCAGTCCTGACCCACCCCGCGGCACCAGGAGACGTACTCCTCGTCCTCCAGGTTCTGAATGTTCAGGCGGAAGGCCCAGGGTCCGGTGGTGTAGCCCACCATCGCGTCATAGAGCGTCACGGATGGCACCACGGGACGGCCGCTGGCACCGGTCACATCGCCCAGATAACGCCCGCCCAATCCCACACGCCAGCCCCCGGACAGGTAATACTGCCCCCAGAGCGAGGCCGTCTCTTCAGCCACCGAGCTCAGACGGGTCCGGGTCGCATCGTTGATGGCACTCATCCGGCTGTAGTTGCCCAGAAGCTCCAGCGCCTTGATGCGATGCTTGGCCTCGATTTCCCAACCCTTGATGACCGAGCCCACCTGCTCCAGGCCGCCGGGCGTCGAACCGGCCTGCACCCGGTTCTTCTGCTCGATGTCGAAGGCCGCTACTGCCACCGATGTATTGCCGGAGGGCGCCAGATACTTCACACCCACCTCGTTCTGCGTCCCGGTGGTCGGCTTGAGATAGCCGCCCAGGCCATCCGTCGTGGTGCTGGGCACGAAGGCTTCCGAGGTATTGGCATAGGGCGACACGCCGTTGGCGAAGCGGTACATCACCCCCAGCTGGCCGGTGGTGGCGGTGTTCCTGGCCACGACCGGCGAAGAACCAATCAACTGGTTCGTGGCACTGTCCCTGCGCAGCGCCGCGGACACCACCCAGGCGTTCCATTCCATGTGATCTGTCACATAAATGCCGCTCTGGATGAGCTTGCTGTGCGGCCGGTTATCGGTGCCGGGCACCGTTGACGGATCCACAGTCCCGTACACAGGGTTGTAGATGTTGATCGCGGCAAAATCCTGACTGATGTAGTTGTACTCGCGCCAGAGGGCGTTCTGGTAGTCCCAACCCACCGTGAGCTGGTGGCGGGTCGGACCGATCCGCAGATCACCCTCCAGCCGCATGTCCGAGGCCCAGACATAAGTGTCGCGATCTGCCGCGTGAATGGTCCGGGTGATGTTGCCGCTGGCATCCGGCACCTGCCCCACCTTCGTGTAAATCTCGCGCGTTACGCTGGACGAATGGGTCTTGCGCAGGTTGACCTTGGCCTTCCAGTTGTCGTTCAGCCGCTGATCCACCAGCAGGGACAGTTCATCCTTGCGGGTGTCGTAGCGATCCCAGCCCGGTTCACCTGCGAAGCGATTGCTCGGGATGTAGCCCTGTGAACCAGGAAAGAGCGTACCTGCTGACGGAAGAAACTGCGACGAGACCTTGCTGTCGTTCTCCTGGTGCAAGTAGAGCAGCGTGACGCTGGTGTCTGTGTTGGGCCTCCAGGTCAGAGAGGGCATCAGTACCCGGGCATCGTCATTCACATAGTCCACCTGCGTGTCGCTGTCGCGCTGCAGCGCAACCAGGCGGTACAGCAGGGTGCCTTCCTCGTTGGCCGGCCCGGTCATGTCCAGCGCAATCTGCTTGCGGCTGTGCGAACCCAGCTGAACCTCGACCTCGCGCGACGGCGTGCTCTGGGGCAGCTTGCTCACGGCATTGATGATGCCCCCGAGCTCGGCCTGCCCGTACAGTGCCGATGACGGCCCCTTGAGAACCTCCACCCGGTCCAGCGTGTACATCTCAGGGCGCACATTGTTGTAGAAACCGTAGATGCCACGCAGGCCATCGACGTAAGCGGACGGTGTGAGGCCGCGGATCGCAGCCCAGTCACCGCGGGTATCGAAACCATAACGCCCGGCATAGACGCCTGCGCTGTACAACAATGCGCTTTCGACATTGGTGGCACCAGTCTCGGCCGCCTGCTTGACGTCGATCACACTCATGGAATACGGCGTGTCCTGGATGCTGGCCCTGCTTTTACCGACCGACGCCCGGCGGGACTGGGTCACGAAACCATCGGCGGCATCGGGTGTCGCATTGACCTTGACCTCGGGCAAGGTGGCTGCCGCCGCCCCACCCTGCTCGGCTGCGCCCGCCTGGGCCTGGGCATGGTTTAGACAAAGAACTTGGCCGGCAATCAGGGTGGCACAGGCCAGACGGGCCGCCTTGGCAATGGGACTCGGGCGTACAAAACGTGCAGATAGGGATGGCATGAATGATGTCTCTATTCTTAAATAGGAATCATTATTATATAGATTTGTGAAATACCGAAGCATGCCCCATCGACCGGCAGCACCCTGTGCCTGGAAATGAAAAAGCCCGGCTGTTGCCAGCCGGGCTTAAGTGGATGGTGGAGCTGGGGGGATTTGAACCCCCGTCCGCAAGCCTTCTTCGTACAGTTCTACATGTGTAGTCGTCTGATTTGTGTCTCGCCCGATGCGTCGCGCAGCGACACGCTACGCATCAGACCAGTGCCCTATTTTCTCGTCCACACCCAAGGCACCCGGGCGCAGACCAGCCAATATGAGTTCCCTTGCAGCCGGGAGGCTTACGCCCCCTTGCCCAGCCTATCGGCCAACTGTTGCAAGGCTCACCGAATTAAGCGGCGAGTGCGAAACGTTCGTCGTTTGCAGTTAGTTTTTTTCTGCGGTTTTACGAGGTAACAGAACCTCGACATGCCCTGCCACGCGTCCGAACCCACGTCGAAACCAGTGCAGCCCCTGAGTGACGTATTTTAGGCCTCAATCAGCAATTGCAAGAGCTCGGTCGGTGAATTGATGCTGGCGTGCGCGCCCCAGTCGCTGACATCCCCCTTGGCGCCCAGATAGCCGTAGGTCGCCGCCACGGTCCCCATGCCAGCCGCCAGGCCGGCCACGATGTCGCGCTCGTCGTCCCCCACATAGAGACAGCGCTGCGGCTCCAGTCCCAGCCGTCGCGCAGCTTCAAACAGGGGCGCGGGATGGGGCTTGGGATGCGGCGTGGTATCACCCCCCACGATGACGCCTGCGCTGACGAACAGGGGCATGGCGCTGGTGAGCGGCAGGGTGAAGCGCTCGATCTTGTTCGTGACCACGCCCCAGGCCAGCTCGCGCTGCAACAGCTGCTCGATCAGCTCGGGAATGCCGGCAAAGGCGCAGGTGCGCGCGGTCATGCAGCGCTCGTAGTTGGCCATGAACTCCTCGCGCAGCTCGTTGTAGCCCGGATCCTCAGGGGTCAGGCCGAAGGCCACACCGATCATGCCGCGTGCACCGGCGCCCGCCATGGGACGGTAACGCTCCAGTGGCAAGGGGGACAGGCCACGGTCGGTACGCATCTGATCGGCGGCGGCCCCGAGGTCGGGTGCGCTGTCGATCAGGGTGCCGTCCAGGTCGAAGAGAACGGCCTCGATACCGCTGAACCGCATCGTCACGACGCCGCCTTGCGTGTGGCGACGAGGTAGTTGACGCTGGTATCGACGCTGAGCCAGTAACGGCGCGTCAAGGGGTTGTATTCCATGCCCCGCGTACCGGCCAGCTCCAGCCCGGTCTGACGGCAGTAACGCGCCAGTTCGCTGGGCCGGATCATCTTGGCGTACTCATGCGTGCCACGCGGCAGCAGGTTCAGGATGTACTCG
>CAMLNH010000131.1 GCA_946481355.1 uncultured Curvibacter sp. | reverse complement strand
TACGGGCAGCGCAACGAAAAGCATCAGCTGCCAGCCCACCCAGCGCCGCGTATCTTCCACCTGTGCTTCCGTGGGCAGACGGCCTTCCGTCTTGAGCTGCCTGAGCCAGCGCGGGTAGCGCACCGTAGGCATGATGGACAGCAGGCCAACCGCGACAAAGACCACGATCTTGGCCCAGAACACCGGGTTGTCGATATAGAAATCCGCCCCCTTGGCGCCCCAGAACACGCGTGCAAAGCCCGCTGCCAGCAAAAGCATGGCGGCCCCGCCATAGGCCTGGTCCACCCGGGCCAGGGTGCGCAGCCAGTCCGCCGAAGGAGGCTGTCGCAGCAGGACGAATTCAGCAAACAGCGTCGCGATCAGCAGCAGCAGCGCCCAGTGGTGCACGATGGCCAAAGCCAGGTCTCGTGTCATGTTCGACTCCTTGTTGGATGCAGGTCGATCGAGGCGAAATGCCTCGATGTGTACACCGCATACATTGCAGTCTAGCGCCGAATGTGTACACTGTCAACTTACCTGATCCATTCGACACCATGCCCACCAGCTACCACCATGGCAACCTGCGCGCCGCGCTGCTGGCCGCGGCGCGCGAACGGCTCGCGACGGCCGATGAGACGGCGCTGAGCCTGCGCGAACTGGCCCAGCACGTGGGTGTGAGCGTGAACGCCAGCTACCGCCATTTCGCCAGCAAGGAAGCGCTGCTGACCCAGGTCGCGGCTGACGGCTTTCTGGAGCTACGCCAGCACATGCTGACTCGTCTGCAAAGCCAGCCGCGCGCCGACGCCACGCAGCGCCTGCGTCTGGCTGGCGAGGCCTACATCGATTTTGCGCAGAGCGCGCCCGGGCTGTTCCGTCTGATGTTCAGCCAGAAGGGACGCTTCGAATCGAATGAGGCATTCCGCACCGCCTCCGGCGCGGCCTTCGGCGTGCTCGTCGAGCTGGCCGCCGAGCTGCGCGGCGAGCCCGTGCACGCCCCGGGCGTCATGAAGCTGGCCATCGGCGCCTGGTCACTGGTGCACGGCTATGCCACCTTCGTGCTGGAGTGCTATCTGGCCGCCCTGCCCGAGGCGATGCGCCCCAGCCCGGCCGAGCTGGTGCAGATGCTGAACCTGCGGTCCTGAGACCACCCCTGCGCCCTGGGGCAGCGGTTCAGTGGGCGCTGCGCGGGGCCCACTGGGCGGACAGATGGTCGGCCAGCTTCTCGGGCACATCGTTGTCGAAACTCATCAACAGGTCGGAAGCCTGGGCCGCAGCGGCCGACTGCAGGATGACGGCCAAGCTGTCCTTCTGTGCCTCGGTCACCTTGTGGGCATGGCGGCTGGCCAGACACGAGAGCGTGGCCTCGCGCAGGCGCTCCGAGCCGAGGACGTGCCACGCATAGTCGATCTCGTAGCGTTCGAAGGCGTCCTTGAGGCTTTCGCCGTTCTGCCTGGCTTCTTCCGCGAAATGGTTCAACGTGCGCGTGCTGAGCGCGTCCATGACGCAGGCAAGAGGTGCGGCGTGATCTGGAACGATAGGGTCTAGGGCCATGGTGGACTCCGGTTGCGGTCGTGGGCAGGTGCCCGGGATGCATCTGGCGGCCGTCGCCTGGCGTACCGGCGGGCAGATGCGGCTGGCGTGGCGATCCGCTGGGGATCCCACGGCGGGCCGACACAGCCTTGCACGAAAGACGGCGCCGGGGTGGAACGGGGTCGGACTGCATTGCCCTCAGCCTGTCCTCACGGGGCCGGGCACTGCAGAAGATAAAAAGCCATCCCGCAGAGGATGGCTTTCTGAGAAATTCTGGTGGCCTGGGGCGGAATCGAACCACCGACACGCGGATTTTCAATCCGCTGCTCTACCAACTGAGCTACCGGGCCAAGAGAGGTGAAATTATAGCAGCAGTTGAGCCGGCTCCTGGCTGGATCAGGCGCTGTTGCGCTTGCCGCGGCTCAGATCCACGCCGAGCTGCTTGAGCTTGCGGTAGAGGTGGGTGCGTTCCAGGCCGGTCTTCTCGGCCACGCGGGTCATGGAGCCGCTCTCGCGCGCCAGGTGGTACTCGAAATAGGCCTTCTCGAACTCGTCGCGGGCTTCGCGCAGGGGCTTGTCGAGCTGGAAGTTCTGCTGCGACTGCGGGCCGGTCTCGACAGCGGCCATCATCGGCGCCGCCAGACCCGACAGACCGTCGCCAGCGCCCGGCGTAAGCCCCCCCAGAGGCGCCGCCGCGGCAGCGGGCAGCGGGGCATTGCGGGCCAGGCCCTGCTCAACGGCTTTGAGCAGCTTCTGCAGCGTGATGGGCTTTTCCAGAAAGGAGTGAGCGCCGATCTTGGTGGCGGCCACCGCGGTGTCGATGGTGGCGTGCCCGCTCATCATGATCACAGGCATGGTCAGCAGGCCGGCCGTGGACCACTCCTTGAGCAGGGTGACGCCGTCGGTGTCGGGCATCCAGATGTCGAGCAGGACGAGGTCGGGGCGCTCGCTCTGCCGTGCTTGCCGCGCCTGGGCGGCGTTCTCGGCCACTTCGACGCTGTGTCCTTCGTCGTTGAGGATCTCGGACAGCAAGTCACGAATGCCGAGTTCGTCATCGACTACCAGTATGTTTGCCATGGTGTGAACGCTGGGTCTTTCGTGTGGTCCGGAGGGCTCAGGCGGGGGCCGGCTTCTCCACTGCGAATGATAACGATACTTGAGCCCCCACCACCTGATCCTCGGCCAGGCGGTTGGCCAGGTCGATCCGGGCCCCATGCTCGTCGGCAATCTTCTTCACCACGGCCAGGCCCAGGCCCGTGCCCTTGGGCTTGGTGGTGACATAGGGCTCGAAGGCGCGCTTGAGGATGGTCTCGGGAAAGCCCGTGCCCCAGTCGAGCACGCTCAGGCGCACGCGACCGCTGGCCTCGACCCACTGGGTGCGCACGGTGACCGGGAATTCGGGCCCGCTGCGCCCGGTGCTCTCGGTGGCGTCCTGTGCGTTCTGCACCAGGTTGTGCAGCACCTGGCGCAGCTGCTGGGCGTCGCCCATGACGGGCGGGCAACGCTCGTCAAGCTCCTTGGCCACGGGGATGCGGGCGGTGGAGCCGCCGTAGAGTTGCAGCACCTCGCCGACCAGGGCGTTGAGGTCCAGGGCATGGAGCTCGGCCGCGGGCAGGCGCGCGTAGTCGCGGAACTCGTTGACCAGGCGTTTCATGGCGTCGACCTGGTCGACGATGGTCTTGACGGACTTGGTGACCACGGCCTGCTCGGCCTCCTGCACCTTGCCCGCGAGCTTGCGCTCCAGCCGCTCGGCCGAGAGCTGGATGGGCGTGAGCGGGTTCTTGATCTCGTGCGCCAGACGGCGCGCCACCTCGCCCCAGGCCTGGGCGCGCTGGGCCGAGACGATTTCGGAGATGTCGTCAAACACCAGCAGCCAGGCCTTGCCCGGCAGCTCCGCACCGCGCGCCACCAGGGTCAGGGTACCGCGGCCGTCGGCGCTGTCGGCTGCAGGCGAGCCCGAGGGCGGGCCGAGCTCGAAGGACTGCTGCCAGTGGTCCAGCGCGTGTTCGGCACGCTCCTCGACGAAGCGGTCGAACTGCTGCTTGACGCTGCGCGCGAACTCCTCCAGGCCCTCGATGTCGGCCAGACGCCGGCCCTCCCAGGCAGCCATGGGCACGCGCAGGATGCGCGTGGCGCCGGGGTTCACGGACTGGATCACGCCATTGGCGTCGAGCACCATGACGCCAGCGGTCAGGTTGTCCAGGATGGTCTGCAGGTTCTCACGCGCGGCATTGACCTGCTCCATGCTGACCTCCACCGCACGGCGTGCATCGGCCAGTTGCTGGGTCATGTCGGCAAACGACCGCGTGAGGCCGCCCAGCTCGTCGCGCCCCTGCAGGGCGGGCTTGGGCGTGAGGTCGCCCGCGGCCACCTGGCGCACGCCCTCGGCCAGCAGCAGCAGGGGCCTGGTGATCTGGTTGCCCAGCACCACGGCCAGCAGCACGGCACCGAAGACAGCCAGGAAGAGACTCAGCGTGAGTGTGCCGATGTACATGCGCCGCAGGCCCTGACGAGCCAGCGCGCGCTCCTGGTATTCGCTGTGCGCCTCGGTCACGGCCAGGGCATTGGCCACCAGGGCCTCCGGCAGTACCTGGGTCACCATGAGAAAGCGCGGCTCATCCAGGATGTCCAGCCCGGTGCGCGGCACCAGCACCAGGGCCTTGATGCGGGCCTGGGCCGGGGCCATGGCGGTGCCGTCCTCCAGACCTTCGACCCAGGTCACGGTGCGCTGGCTGCGCGCCTTGCGCAGTTGCGCGGGCGCGGGCCGTTCGGGGTTGAGCAGAAAGCGAGAGTCACCGGCGCTGGCCAGCAGCTGGCCATTGGCGCTCCAGAGGATGGCGTCGCGCACCTCCAGCTGTTCGCGCAGGCGCTCCAGCATCAGGCCGGCCACCACATCGGGCGCGTCCTGCAGGGACACGGAGGCCGAACGCGTCTTGGTCGCCAGGTCGTCGGACAGGGTCTCCAGCGTGGCACGGCCCAGACCCAGGCCGGCCTCGAGTGCGCCCTCGACCTGCACGTCGAACCAGCTTTCGATGGAACGCGAGACGAACTGGTAGGACACCACGTAGATCAGCAGACCGGGCACGAAGCCGGCCAGTGCGAAGACCATGGCCAGCTTGACAAGTAGCCGGCTGCCGAAGCGCCCCTGGCGCAGGCGACGCAGCAGGCGCCAGCCCACCCAGCCGATCACGCCCAGCAAGGCCACGGCCACAACCACGTTGAGGGTGAAGAGGAGTGCGTAGTTGCGTTCGTAAAGCTCGCGGTTGCCCGTGGCCTGGGTCAGCAGGAACATGAGCACCAGGCCGATGGCCACCACGATGGCCAGCACGACCCCGAAGGTCCAGCGCAGGGCTGTGGACTGCGGCGCGTGCCGCCGCTCCCCCCCTGCCGCCGGGCCCGTCACTTCAGGCTCTCCGGCTGCAGGCGGCGGCTGGTGCTGGCGGCCAGCACCCAGTCGCTCTCACCCAGCGTGCCGATCTGCAGCGGGCGCGGCAGCTGGGCGGTGTCGAGGCGGAAACGGAAGTCCAGGCGGTACGTGCTGTCGGCCTCGAGCGCGCCGAGCTCGGCAATACGCCAGCCGACGAAACGGCGGACCAGGGCCAGCGCCTCGTCCAGACTGTCGAAGGTCTGGCCCAGGGCCGCTCCCGCCTCGCCGGGACGACCCGGGCCGCTGCCGATGCTCAGGCGCCAGCGGCGCGTGAGTGGCTGGTAGACCAGGCGCATCTGGCGCTGGGCACTGGCCACGCGCTTGTCCAGCCAATACCAGCGTTCGCGGTAGATCTCGGCCTCGGCGACGAAGATCACAGGCAGCCCCTTGTGCAGCGCGTCCAGCACCTGCCCGGGCAGTTCGAACTGCAGGCCGACATTGAGCTCCACCATCTCGCCATTGCGCCGCAGCTCCAGCTGGCTGACGTCGACGGCGACCGGCTGCGCGTGCAGGGACACCGCCCCTCCCAACAGGGCACAGGCCAAAAGCGCGGACAGTTCAGCCCGCGCCCTTCTCCAGCAGCGCGTAATAAAAGCCATCGTGGTCACTGCTCCGATTGTCCGTGACCGGCTCCCCCTGCGGCGTCGCCAAGGGCCATAAATGCCCCGGCGCGGGCAGCAAACGGGCTGCTTTGTTGTGCGCAAGAAACGCCTGCACCTGCCCTTTCCCTTCAGCGCGGAAGACCGAGCAGGTGCAGTACACCAATCGTCCGCCCGGCGCCAGCAAGGGCCACAACGTGCCGAGCAGGCGCGCCTGCTGGTCCGCCAGCGCAGCTATGTCCGACTCGCGGCGCAGCCAGCGCACATCCGGGTGGCGGCGCACGATGCCCGAGGCCGTGCAGGGCGCATCGAGCAGGATGGCGTCAAAGAGCCGGCCATCCCACCAGGCTGCGGGTGTGCCGGCGTCGGCGGCCAGCACGTGGGCTTGCAGGCCCAGGCGCTGCAAAGTGTCCTCGATACGGCGGCAGCGCTGGGGATCGATGTCCAGCGCGGTGACCTCCGCGTCGGCCAGCTCCAGGAGATGGGCCGTCTTGCCGCCGGGCGCGGCGCAGGCGTCGAGGATGCGCAGACCGCTGCGGCCTTCCCAACCCTGCAGCAACAGGGGCGCGGCCAGCTGGGCGGCCGCGTCCTGCACCGAGACCCGGCCTTGCGCGAAACCCGGAATCTGCCCCACGGGCAGGGCCTGCGCCAGCGTCACGCCCCAGTCACCGTTGCGCTGCGCCGCGATGCCCGCAGCCTGCAGCGTGGCCAGGTAGTCCTCCACGCCGCCCTGACGCCGGTTCACGCGCAGGGTCATGGGCGGCTGGCGGTTGTTGGCCTCCAGCACGGCCTGCCAGTGGTTGGGCAGCTCGCGCTGCAGACGGGCGATCCACCAGGCTGGGTGGTTCCAGCGCGCCACGGGGTCGGCATCCGTCTGGGCGACCAGGGCCGCACGTTCCCGCAGGAAGCGACGCAGGCAGGCGTTGACGAAGCTGGCCTGGGCACGGGTGGCCGGTGTGCGCTTGGCGCTTTCCACCGCCTGGTTCACCAGGGTATGGGCCTCGTACGGCGCTCCCTCGTCGCGCCAGGCCAGGGCCAGCGCCAGGCACAGCAACGCGTCCACCACCGGTGGCGGCTTGCGCGGCGCCAGCAGGCGACGCAAGGCCTCGGCGCGGCCAAGCTGGCGCAGCGCTGCGTAGACCAGGGCCTGCACCCCCGGGCGCAGGCTGTCAGGCACGGCCTCCAGCGCCTCGCCACCCGAGCGGCCGGCGCGCACCGCGGCCAGCACGCTGGCGGCCGCCTGCAGCTGGCGCCAGAGCTCCGGAACTCGCTTGTCTTCACGCATGGAATGGATCATGGGGCAAAAAAATGCCCCAGGCACGGTGGCACCTGGGGCAGGGGGCGCAGGACAGCGCGGACACGCAACCGGTCTTACTCGGTGGCGGCATCCTCGCTGTTCTGCGCGGCCAGCTCGGCAGCTTCCGCATCGGCAATGGCGCGGCGCTCGGCCTCGTCCATGCCCTCGCGCACCTTGCGGGCGTCGTGGTAGGCCATGCCGGTACCTGCGGGGATCAGGCGGCCGACGATGACGTTTTCCTTCAGACCACGCAGCTCATCGCGCTTGCCCATGATGGCGGCCTCGGTCAGCACGCGCGTGGTTTCCTGGAAGGAAGCCGCGGAGATGAACGAGTCCGTGGACAGCGAGGCCTTGGTGATACCCAGCAGCAGGTTGGTGTAGGTCGACGGGATCTTGCCATCCTTGCGCAGCGCGTCATTGGTGTTGAGCATCTCGGAACGCTCCACCTGTTCGCCAGCGATGTAGCCCGAATCGCCCGGGTTCTCGACCACGACACGACGCAGCATCTGGCGCACGATCACCTCGATGTGCTTGTCGTTGATCTTCACGCCCTGGAGGCGGTAGACGT
>CAMLNH010000130.1 GCA_946481355.1 uncultured Curvibacter sp. | reverse complement strand
GATGAGCGGAACCAGGACCAGCAGGCCTGACAGCAACCACTTGCGGAAATTGGCCATCAGCGTCAGCCGCAACTGCAGTCCGAGCTGCAACCATGGGTGGCGGTCGGGGCCGCACTGGCAGTCTCGGCCGCGGCCGGGGCGGAGGCTGCCGCGCCGGCGGTCGACGCGGTACTGCCACCGCGGAAGTCGGTCACGTACCAGCCGCTGCCCTTGAGCTGAAAGCCGGCCGCCGTGACCTGCTTACGGAAGGTGGGCTGACCGCAAGCCGGGCAGTCGCTGAGGGCGGGATCGGAGATTTTCTGCAGCACATCCTTGGCGGCGCCGCAGGATTCACATTTGTAGGCGTAAATAGGCATGGCTCAAAGGAGGGGTGGATGCAAAACCCTCAATTATAGGCGGGGGCCCTGTTTGCAAGCCCCGCCACTCCCTCCGCCCGCCATCCTCAGAACTTGTGGTGTCCCTCGACGCGCAGGGCCTGGGCGATGGACTGGCCCTGGGGCTGGACGATCTGGGGCGCCAGGGAGCCGATCAGCATGCCGACGATGGCCGCCAGAAAGCCCACCAGCTGGGGCGGGAACTCGCTGTCCCCGAGGGTGAGCTCGGCACCGATCCAGAACAGCAGGCCCAGCACGATGGACAGGAAGGCCCCCTGGGTGCTGGCGCGCTTCCAGTAGGCACCGGCCACCAGCGGCACGAAAGCCGCGACCAGGGTCACCTTGTAGGCGTTCTGCACCATGTCGTACATGGTGGAGCGTGAATTCAGGGCAAACAGCAGGGCCCCCAGCGTGAAGCTGACCAGCACCACGCGCAGCAGCAGCAGGAACTGGCGGTCGCTCATCTTGGGCGCGAAGGGCTTGAGCACGTTCTCGGTGAAAGTGGCCGTGGGCGCCAGCAAGGTGCCGCTGGCCGTGGACAGGATGGCCGAGAGCAGCGCCCCGAAGAACAGCACCTGGGCCCAGAGCGGCATCTTGCTGAGCACCAGCTCGGGCAGGATGCGCTGCACCACGCGACCGTCCTCGTCGCCGAAGAGCTGGGCCAGCGAGGGGTCGAGCACCAGGGCGGCGTAGGCGATGAAGATGGGCACGGCGGCGAAGATGAAGTAGACCGAAGCGCCGATCACGGTGCCGCGCACAGCCGTCTTCTCGTCCTTGGCGCTGGTCATGCGCTGGAACACGTCCTGCTGCGGCACCGAGCCGAAGGCCACGGTCAGGAAGGCGGCCAGCATGGCCCACAGCGCCATGCCGTCGGCCTCGGGCGGGATCAGGGTCAGGCGCCCGTTCTCGGCCGCGTGCAGGATCACCACATCGATGCCACCGGCCATCTCACCGACCAGAAAGGCCACCAGCGTGAGACCTACCAGGATCACGACGGACTGCATGAGGTCGGTGAAGGCCACGGCCCACATGCCGCCGAACAGGGTGTAGATCATCACCACGGCCGTACCGCCAAGGATGGCGTAGTTGAGCGGGATGCCGCCACCCGAGAGCACGTGGATGACCAGGCCCAGCGCCGTCATCTGCGCCGATGTCCAGCCCAGGTAGGACAGGGTCACGGCCACGCTGGTCAGCACCTCCACGCCACGCCCATAGCGCTTGCGATAGAAGTCGCCGATGGTCAGCAGATTGAGGCGGTAGAAGAGCTTGGCAAACAGCAGCGCGGCCAGGATCAGCGCCATCGAGGCCCCGAAGGGATCGCCGGGGATGGCCGAGACGCCCCCCATGACGAATTCGGCCGAGACACCCAGCACCGTCTCGGCGCCGAACCAGGTCGCGAACACGGTGGCGATGCACATGTACAGCGGCAGGCTGCGGCTGGCGACCAGATAGTCCTTGGCGTTGTGCACGCGTCGCGCGGCGATCAGGCCGATGACGATGGTCAGCGCCATATAGGCCAGCACCAGGGTAACCAGTGTGTTCATCCATCAACTCCGTCGGTAAGGGTGAAACAGGGGTAGCTCAGTCGGGGAAGGGCAAAAACTGGCGCATTCTAGGGGCTCCGGCCTACCAGAGCGACACGCGCAGCCAGAGCTGCATGACGGTCAGACCCAAAGCAAAACCGATGCCGGCGTAGATGACGGCCTGCAGCAGGCGGTTGGTGCGGCGCTGCTCGGCCAGCAGCTCCTCCAGCTCGCGCCGGTCGCGGCCCCGGGCCCCGTGCTGCAGATAGTCGTGTAGCAGGCGCGGCAGCTCGGGCAGCAGCTTGGCGTAACGCGGTGCCTGGTTCTTGAGCTCCTCCCAGAGCCGGCGCGGGCCGATCTGGTCGGCCATCCACTTCTCCAGAAAGGGCTTGGCCGTGCTCCAGAGGTCCAGGTCCGGGTCGAGCTCGCGGCCCAGGCCCTCGATGTTGAGCAAGGTCTTCTGCAGCAGCACGAGCTGGGGCTGGATCTCCACATGGAAGCGGCGCGAGGTCTGGAACAGGCGCATCAGCACCATGCCCAGAGAGATTTCCTTGAGCGGACGGTCGAAATAGGGTTCGCAGACGGCGCGGATGGCGGCTTCGAGTTCGTCCACCCGGGTCTGGGGCGGCACCCAGCCCGACTCGATGTGCAGCTCGGCCACACGCTTGTAGTCGCGGCGGAAGAAGGCCGTGAAGTTCTGTGCCAAGTATTCCTTGTCGTACTCGGTCAGCGTGCCAACGATGCCGAAGTCCAGCGAGATGTAGCGCCCGAAGGTGGCCGGATCGGTGCTGATGAAGATATTGCCCGGATGCATGTCGGCGTGGAAGAAGCCGTCACGGAAGACCTGGGTGAAAAAGATGGTGACGCCGTCGCGCGCCAGCTTTTTCATGTCCACCCCGGCTTCACGTAGGCGCGCTGTCTGGCTGATCGGGATGCCCTTCATCCGCTCCATCACGATGACCTCGCTCTGGCAGTAGTCCCAGATCATCTCGGGAATGAGCACCAGGTCCAGCCCGGCCATGTTGCGGCGCAGCTGGGCGGCGCTGGCGGCCTCACGCACGAGATCCAGCTCGTCGTGCAGGTATTTGTCGAACTCGGCCACCACCTCACGCGGCTTGAGGCGCTTGCCATCGGCCGACAGGTTCTCCACCCAGCCCGCCATCATGCGCATCAGGCTCAGGTCTTTCTCGATCACGGGCAGCATGCCCGGGCGCAGCACCTTGACGGCCACCTCACGCTCGGTGCCATCACGCCCGACCAGCTTGGCGAAGTGCACCTGGGCAATGGAGGCGCTGGCCACGGGTTCGCGCTCGAATTCGCTGAAGATCTGCCCCACCGGTCTGCGGAAGGCTCGCTCGATGGTGGCGACGGCGATGTCGGAACTGAAGGGTGGCACACGGTCCTGCAGCTTGGCCAGTTCATCGGCGATGTCGGGCGGCAGCAGGTCGCGCCGGGTTGACAGCACCTGGCCGAACTTCACGAAGATGGGGCCCAGGCGTTCCAGCGCCTCGCGCAGGCGCTGGCCGCGCGGCGCGTTCAGATTGCGCCCGATCGAGACGATGCGCGCGATCACGCGCAGCCAGGGCTTCTGGAAGCTGGTCAGCACCAGCTCGTCCAGGCCGTAGCGCAGGACGATCCAGACGATATAGGCACCGCGCAGCAGCCGGGTCATGAGGCGGCTCCGGGCGCCGCCTTCTTCAACCAGCCGCGCAGGACTTCCAGAGCGCGGCGCACCGCCTGGGCCAGACCATGGGCCGGGGCATCGCCGACGATGCGGGCCAGGTCCTCCTCCAGATCCCAGCGCACATGGTCGACCAGCCAGTTGACCTCGGCCGCCAGCTGCACATCCCCTTCGATGCGCACCGGCGGCTTGTCGCCGGCCAGTGCCGCCTGCACCAGGGCGGCGGGAGAGTTTTCAATGATGGCCAAGGTCAGGTCCGAAGGCGTGTCCGCGGCCGCCAGATCCAGCAGACCGGCCGGTGTGAGCTGCAGCTTGAAGCCGAACTCACGCCACTGGAACAGCACCACCCGGCCCTTCTGGCGAGCCAGGCGACCCATGGCCTCTTTTTCCTGCATCAGCACATGGTTGAGCAACAGCACGATGCGGCGCTGCACCTCCTGCACGGCCCAGGCAGGTGGCTGCACGGTGATGACCAGCTTCTGGAAAGCGTCTTCCAGCAAAGAAAAAGGGGACTGTGTTGCCATAGTCCCCGATTATTGATTGAAAGAAGGCCGTTTACTGCAGGGCCTGCACTCCGGCCACGAGCCAGCCGCGATGCCCATCCTTGGGCTTGGTCATGTTCCAGACCTCGCGGAAGGGGCTGGGCCCGGCGTGGCGATCCTCGCGGATCATGCCCGAGAACTCCACGCTGGCCATGTACTCGCCGCCGAGCTCCTCGATGCCCAGCAGCTGGGCCTGCAGCATCTGCACCTCGGTCAGATTGAGGGCACCGCCGGTATGCTGCTCGCGCTCGGCCAGCTGGGCGCTGATTTCGTCCAGCATCTCGTCGGTCATCATGGCGCGCAAGGTGGCCATGTCGGCCTGGTCCCACGCCGCCTGCAACAGGATGAAGTTGCTCTTGGCGGCCTTGAGGAAGCCCTCGGCGTCAAAACCGGCCGGCACGCTCCAGTCACTGGCCAGCGCCGAACCGATCACCACCCCACGACCCGCCGAGCCGTCAAAGGCGGTCTGGGAACGCTCCCACGGGCGGGCCGAGGCGTCGTTGCCCACGTTTTCGGGGCGGTAGGCGGGACTGGCCGTGGCCACATCCCCGGCACCGGCGCCCTGGAAGGCATACCCATTACGAGCCGGCGCGGGGCGTCGGCTGCGCATGAACCAGCTGAAGGCCAGCATGGCCAGCATGACGACCAAGGCGATCAGGATGAACTGGCCGAAGGCTTCGCCCAGCCCCAGGGAGCTGGCCAGCCAGGCCAGGCCCAGACCGGCCGCCAGACCGGCGAGCATGCCACCCCAGGGCTTGCGGGCCGCGGGAGCCGCTGCAGGCGCCACCGCGGGCTTGGCCGGGGCCGCCGCAGCGTTCTGCGTCGGGGCAGCCGGAGGCGCCGCTTCGCGCTGCGTCACATTGTTCGATTGCTTGCCGATCGACTTGCCACCGCCCAGGCGCTTGGCCTCGGCGTCCACGGCACTCAGGACCAGCACCAGCGACAGGGCGATAGACAGGAATTTCATACGTGCTCCAAAAGAATCCGACGGTCGTGCCACACCCCGAAAGTAACGTAAAACAGGCGTGTCAGCACTTGATTCCAACATGAAGCGCCACCACACCGCCACTCATGTTGTGAAAATCCACATGGCCGAATCCGGCTTTGAGCATCATGGCCTTGAGTTCTTCCTGCCCGGGATGCATGCGGATGGACTCGGCCAGGTAGCGGTAGCTGTCGGCGTCGCCGGCCACCAGCTTGCCCAGCTGCGGCAGCACCTTGAAGGAATACCAGTCATAGACCTTTTCCAGCGGCGGCGCCACCCTGGAAAACTCCAGCACCAGCAACTTGCCACCGGGCTTGAGCACCCGGCACATCTCGGCCAGGGCCTGGTCCTTGTGGGTCATGTTGCGCAGACCGAAAGCCACGCTGACGAGGTTGAAATGACCGTCCGGGAAAGGCAGCCTTTCGGCATCGCAGACCACGGTGGGCAGCACCACGCCCACATCCAGCAGGCGGTCGCGGCCCACGCGCAGCATGGCCTCGTTGATGTCGGTATGCACCACCTGGCCGGTCTTGCCGACCTGCTTGGCAAACGCCAGGGCCAGGTCTCCCGTGCCACCGGCAATGTCCAGCGCACGGTCGCCCTCTTTGAGATTGGCCACCGTCACGGTATAGGCCTTCCAGAGCCGGTGCAGACCGCCCGACATCAGGTCGTTCATGACGTCGTACTTCGACGCCACCGAATCGAACACACCGCGCACGCGCCGCGCCTTTTCGCGCTCGTCGACCGTCTCGAAACCGAAATGCGTCTGGCTCATGGTCGTGCTCAGTGGTGGCCGCAGCCGTGGCCGGCCTTGTCGGGCATGGGCGCATCGCGGTCCACGCCGGCGGCCTGCAGGCGGGCCTCGTAGTCGGCCCAGAAGCGGTCCTGCTGCGCGCCGAGCTGGTACAGATAGTCCCAGGTGTAGATGCCACTGTCGTGCCCGTCAGAGAATGTGGGCTTGACCCCGTAGTTGCCCACGGGCTCCAGGCCCGCGAGGCCGACCTCGCGCTTGCCGGTCTGCAGCACTTCCTGACCCGGGCCGTGCCCCTGCACCTCGGCCGAGGGCGAGTACACACGCATCAGCTCGAAGGGGATGCGGAAGGTCTGGCCATCGGAAAAGCTGATCTCCAGCACCCGCGACTTGCTGTGCACCGTGAGATCCTGCGGTGTCGGGGTATCGGCTTGCAAACCTGCCATGGGTCTCTCCGTACTTGTGGTTCTGATCAAACGAGCACGCGCTCGATGCCGCCGGCGTTGGCCGCGGCCACGTACTCGGGCATCCAGTCTTCGCCGAGAATCTGGCGCGCCATCTCGACCACGATGTAATCGGCCTCGAGCAGGCCGTTCTGCAGATCGTTGCCGTAACGGTTCAGGCCCTGCAGGCAGCTCGGGCAGCTGGTCAGGATCTTGACGTTGTCCTTGGCGCCTACCAAGCCGGCCTCGCGCAGCGCGACCTCACCCTTGCGGATTTCCTCTTCCTTGCGGAAGCGCACCTGGGTCGACACGTCGGGCCGCGTCACGCCCAGGGTGCCGGACTCGCCGCAGCAACGGTCGCTCTTGAGCACGTTGTCCTTCGAGTCCCCGGCCAGCAGGGTGCGCACCGTCTTCATCGAGTCGCCCAGCTTCATGGGGTTGTGGCAGGGCTCGTGATAGAGGTAGCCGCCCTGGGCCCCGCTGAGCTTGATACCCTTCTCGAGCAGGAACTCGTGGATGTCGATGATGCGGCAGCCCGGGAAGATCTCCTCGAACTTGTAGCCCTGCAGCTGGTCGTAGCAGGTGCCGCAGCTGACCACCACGGTCTTGATGTCCAGGTAGTTCAGGGTGTTGGCGACGCGGTGGAAGAGCACACGGTTGTCCGTGATCATCTTCTCGGCCTTGTCGAACTGGCCGCTGCCGCGCTGCGGGTAGCCGCAGCAGAGATAACCCGGTGGCAAGACGGTCTGCACGCCCGCGTGCCAGAGCATGGCCTGCGTGGCCAGACCCACCTGGCTGAAGAGGCGCTCCGAACCGCAGCCCGGGAAATAGAACACCGCCTCGGTCTCCGAGGTCGTGGCCCTGGGATCGCGGATGATGGGGACGTAGTCGGCGTCTTCGATGTCCAGCAGGGCGCGGGCTGTCTTCTTGGGCAGGCCGCCCGGCATTTTCTTGTTGATGAAGTGGATGACCTGTTCCTTGATCGGCGCGGTGCCCACCGTGGCCGGCGGGCGGGCCGTCTGCCGGTTCGCGGCCACACGCAGCACCTGGTTGGCCAGACGCTGGGCCTTGAAGCCCACGTTGACCATGGCCGAGCGCATGAGCTTGATGGTCTCGGGGTTGGTGGCGTTGAGGAAGAACATGGCCGCAGCATTGCCCGGGCGGAAGCTCTTCTGCCCCATCTTGCGCAGCAGGTTGCGCATGTTCATCGACA